>JAFMJM010000020.1 GCA_017853455.1 Acidimicrobiia bacterium
TGCGCTACCTCGACCCCACCAACGACGACGCGCTCGTCGACCCCGAGGTCGAGCGCTACTGGATGCGCGGTGCCGACCACTCCGGTGGCGTCGACCTCTACGTCGGCGGGGTGGAGCACGCCGTCCTGCACCTGCTGTACGCGCGCTTCTGGCACAAGGTGCTCTTCGACCTCGGGCACGTCTCGACGCCCGAGCCGTTCGCCCGCCTGTTCAACCAGGGCTACATCCAGGCGCCGGCCTTCACCGACGAGCGGGGCGTGTACGTCGAGGCCGAGCGGGTCGTCGAACGCGACGGGGCGTTCTTCCTCGACGACGAACCCGTGCAGCGCGAGTTCGGCAAGATGGGCAAGAGCCTGAAGAACGTCGTCACCCCCGACGACATGTACCGCGACTACGGCGCCGACACGCTGCGCCTCTACGAGATGTTCATGGGCCCGCTCGACGCCAGCCGGCCGTGGAGCACCGCCGACGTCTCGGGCGTCCACCGGTTCCTGCAGCGGCTCTGGCGCAACGTGGTCGACGAGGACACCGGTGTGGCGCACGTCGACGACGCCCCGGCCGACGACGAGACCCGGCGCGTGCTCCACCGCACGATCGCGGCGGTTGGTGCCGACATGCCCGACCTCAAGTTCAACACCGCCATCGCCCGGCTGTTCGAGTGCAACAACCACCTCACCCAGGTGGTCGCGCAGCGGGGGAGCGCACCCCGCGAGGTGGTCGAGCCGCTGCTGCTCATGCTCTCGCCGTTGAGTCCGCACGTCGTCGACGAGCTCTGGACCCGCATCGGGCACGTCGGCACCTGCGCCTACGAGCCGTTCCCCGTCGCCGATCCGGCCCTGCTCACGGTCGACACCGTGGAGGTGGCGGTCCAGGTCAACGGCAAGGTCCGCGCCCAGGTGGCGGTCGCCGCCGGGGCCGACGAGGCCGCCCACGAGGCGGCGGCCCGGGCCGACGCCAAGGTGGTGGCCGCGCTCGAGGGCACGACCGTCCGCAAGGTGGTCGTCGTCCCCGGGCGGATCGTCAACTTCGTCGTCGGGTGACCCCGCGCCCCTGACGTCCCGGGGTCGGCGGGGTCGGCGGGGTCGGCGGGGTCAGACGCCGAAGCCGGTGAGGATGACGGCGTTCGTCGTGGCCGCGGCGTGACGGAGCGGCATGGCGGCACGGTAGGAGTCGGAGTCGTACCAGGCCCGGGCGGCCTCGACCGAGTCGAACTCGAGCATCACGGTCCGGTCGCCGTGCCAGGTGCCCTCGAGGGTCTGACCGGGATCGACGGCCAGCACCCGGGCGCCGGACTCGAGCAGGGGCGGGGTGGAGGCCTCCTCGTAGGCCCGCATGCCGTCGGGGTCGTGGATGGCCTCGGTGAAGATGACGTACGCCTTGGGCACGGTGCCTCCCGGTCGGGGGTGGGGCGATCACGGTAACGGACGGGGGTGGGTCGCCGTCCTGAGGGCGTCGTCCGACCCGAGGAGCGCCCGTGTCCGAACCGCCCGTCGTCCCGCGTCCGACGCCCGGCCGACCCGGTGGAGCCGGTCGGCCCCGGGGCCGACCCGACCCGCTCCGGCGGTCCGGACGACGTCCGGCGTCGGCGGCGGGGGGTGATCCGGCCTTCTGGGGAACCGGGCACGGCGGGCCGGTGCGCGCCGTCCTCGACCGGCTCGTGGGCGTCGCCGACGCCTGGCGCGGGCGGCTCGCCGACCGGCGACTCGACGTCGGGGTGGGTGCGGTCGTCGTGGTGGTGGCCGCCCTGGTGGCCGGCGTGGTGTGGTACCGGATCGGGGTCGCCGGTGCCGGTGCCGGGGCCGGCGTCGGCCCGCCGCCGTCGCCGTCCGTCGACCGGACCGGGGCGGCGCGACGCCCGGTGCCGCCGGCCGCGCCGGCCGCGACGACCCTGCCGGTGGCGGGGGTGCGCCCGACCCCGCGGCGGGGGGCCGACCTCGTGGTCCACGTGGCCGGCGCGGTCCACGCGCCCGGGGTGGTGGCGCTGCCGAATGGTTCCCGGGTCGTCGACGCCCTCGCCCGGGCCGGTGGCGCCCGGACCGACGCCGACCTCGACCGCCTCAACCTCGCGGCCCGGGTGCTCGACGGTCAACGCATCCTCGTGCCGGTGATGGGTGCCCCGACGGCCCCCGACGCCGGCGGGAGTGCCGCCGCCGACGCCGTCCCGATCGACCTCAACGCCGCCACCGTCGCCCAGCTCGACACCCTCCCCGGGATCGGGCCGACCCTGGCGGGGGCGATCGTCGCCGAACGGGAACGACGCGGCGGCTTCCGCTCGGTCGACGAACTGGGTGAGGTCCACGGCATCGGCCCGGCCCGGCTGGCCGACCTCCGGGCCCGGGTCACCGTGTGAGATCGCCCGTCGCCGGACCGGTCGCCCTCCTGACGGCGGTCCTGGCGGGCGTGGCGATGGCCGAGGGACGGGGCCTGCGCCCCGGACCCGGGGCCATGGTCGGCGCGATCGTCGCGCTGGCGACGGCGGTGGTGGTGCGGCTGGGGCGCCCGGATCCGGTCCGTCCGGCGCGGGTCGCGGGGGCGCTCGTGCTCGCCGGTGTCGGATGCGCGGTCCTGGCCGCCGCGAGCACCGGCCGGGCGCTCGACGGGGCGCGGCACTCGCCGCTGTCCGCCGCGGTGGCGGGGCACCGGCGGGCCGACGTCGTGGTGACGCTGGTCGGTGACCCCGCGGTGACGCGTTTCTCGGCCCGGGTCCTCGGTCGCGTCGACCGCTTCCGCGCCGCGGGTCGTCGTTGGCGGTCGGCCGGCCGCATCGTCACCGTCGACGCCACCGGCCCCGCGGCGACCCGCCTCGTCGCGGCCGGCGCAGGCGACCGGCTGCTCCTGCGGGGCGCGTTCCGGCCCCTCGACCGGTTCGAGGAGCCCGCACGTTGGCGCCACGCCGTCGGGGCGTTCGCCGCCGACGATCTCGCGTCCTTCCGGGGTCCGGCCGACCCGCTGCGACGCGCGGCGCTCGGGGTGCGCAGCACGGTCGCACGCGGGGTGGGCCCGCTCCCCGAACCCCAGCGGGCCCTGGTGCGCGGGTTCCTCCTCGGGGGCGCCACCGGACTCCCCGACGAGGTCGTCGCCGACTTCCGGGCTGCGGGGCTCTCCCACCTCGTCGTGGTCAGTGGGGAGAACGTCGCCTTCGTCCTGGTGCTCGTCGGACCGCTCCTGCGGCGCCTGCCCCGTCCGGTGCGTCTGGTGTTCGCCCTCGGGGTGCTCACCGTGTTCGCGGCCACGACCCGGTTCGAGCCGTCGGTGCTGCGGGCGTCGGTGATGGCCGCGTGCGCGCTGGTCGCCGGAGCCGTCGGCCGGCCGACGTCGGGGCTGCGCCTCCTCGTGCTGGCCGTGGCGGTGCTGGTCGCGGTCGACCCGTTCCTGGTGCACTCCGTCGGTTTCCGGCTGTCGGTGGCGGCGACGGTCGGGATCGCGGTCGGGGCGCGACCGATCGCCCGACGGCTCCCGGGTCCTCGGGCGCTCGCCGAGGCCGTGGGGGTGACGGTCGCCGCGCAGCTCGCCGTCGCCCCCGTGCTCGTCGCCACGTTCGGGTCGGTGCCCCTCGTGGCGCTGCCCGCGAACCTGGCGGCGGCGCCCTTCGTCGGACCACTGACCGTGAGCGGGCTGGCGGGGGCCCTCCTCGGCGGGGTGGTCCCCCTGCGGCTGGTGGGGGCGGTCGTCGGGTTCCCGGCCTGGGTCGGCGCCTCGGTGGTGCTGGCGATCGCGTCGGCGTCCGCCCGGTTCCCCCTCGAGGTGGGTTGGCCGGGCCTGGGTCTGGTCGTGGCGTCGGGTGCCGGCATGTTCGTGGTCGGACGCTCCCGTCGGGCAACATGGGCCCGTGCCCGCACCGCTGCCCCTCGTCCCCCGTGAGTACCGCCTCGGTGACGTCGTCCACGACGTGACCAACCGGACGCTCGTGATGGGGATCCTCAACCGCACGCCCGACTCGTTCTTCGACCAGGGCGCGACCTACGCGCTCGACGACCTGCTCCGGCGGGCGGCGGTCCTGGTCGACCAGGGCGCCGACCTGCTCGACGTGGGCGGGGTGAAGGCCGGGCCCGGACCCGAGGTCGGCGTGGCCGAGGAGCTCGACCGGGTCATCCCGTCGATCGAGGCGCTGCATGCGCGCTTCGACACCCCGATCTCGTCCGACACGTGGCGGGCGGCGGTGCTCGACGAGGCGTTGAAGGCGGGGGCCGTCGTCGGCAACGACATCAGCGGCTTCGGCGACCCCGACTACCTCGCGGTGGCGGCGCGGCACGACGCGTCGGTCGTGGCCACCCACATCCGCCTGGCGCCGCGCGTCCCCGACCCCGAGCCGGTCTACGACGACCTGGTCGCCGACGTCACGACGTTCCTCCTCGAACGCGCCCGGCGGGCCGAGGCCGCCGGCCTGGCCCGCAACCAGATCTCGATCGACGCCGGGCTCGACCTCGGCAAGACGCCCGCCATGAGCGCCGTGCTGCTGCGCGAGAGCGCGGTGCTCGCGTCCCAGGGGTACACCCTGCTGCTGTCGGCGTCGAACAAGCGGTTCCTCGGTGATCTCCTCGGCCTCGAGATCGACGACCGGCGCGAGGCGTCACTGGCGTCGGTCGCGTACGGGGTCATGCAGGGCTGTCGGATCGTGCGGGTCCACGACGTGGCCGGGACCGTGAAGGTCTGTCGCACCATCGAGGCGATCATGGAGCAGCGTCCCGACGTCCCGGGCGACGATCCCACCGGCGGGTCGTGAGCGTCCACGTCCTCCGGGGCGACGACCCCATCCTGCGGGCCGACGCACTCGACGAGCTCGTCACGACGTTGCTCGGTGGCGAGGACCGCGGCCTGACGCTCGAGGAGTTCACCGTCCCGGGACGTCCGCGTCAGGGCGAGGTCGGCGGCGAGGAGGAGCGGCGTGCAGCGGTGGGGGGTGCCGTCAACGCGGCCCTGAGCCCACCGTTCATGACCTCGGTGCGGGTGGTCGTGCTGCGCGACGTGGGCAATCTGCTCAAGGACGAGGTGGCGCCGCTCACCGAGTACCTCGACGACCCGCTCCCGACCACCCACCTGGTCGTCGTGGCCGGTGGCGGCCGCACCCCGGACGCCCTCGCCAAGAAGCTCAAGGAGATCGGGGCCGAGGAGCACGGCCCGACCCACACGGCGGCCGCCGACGTGCTCGACGCCGCCCTCGCGGCGGCGGGCCTCACCCTCCGACCCCGGGCGCGCACCCTGGTGCTCGACCGGGTGGGTGGTGACGCCGGACGGCTGCCCGCGATCGTCGAGGTATTGGGGTCGGCGTTCGGGGAGGGTGCGACCCTCGAGCCCGACGACGTGGCTCCCTACATCGGCGACGCCGGGTCGGTCCCGCCCTACGAGTTGACCAACGCCATCGAGGAGGGTGACGTCGCCGGGGCGCTGGCGGTGCTGTCGCGCCTGCTGAGCGCCACCGGCCCCCAGCAGCCCAAGCCGATGCACCCGCTGCAGGTGCTGGCGATGCTCCACAACCGCTACCGCCGGGTCGCCCGACTCGACGACCCGACGATCCGCACCGACGCGGACGCCGCGGCCGCCCTCGGTGGCAACGTCAAGGCGTTCACCGCCAAGAAGACGATGGCCGTGACCCGCCGCCTCGGCACCGAGGGGATCCGGGAGGCCTACGCGCTCCTGGCCCGGGCCGACCTCGACCTCAAGGGGGCGCGGGCCATCCCGGAGGACGCCGTGATCGAGGTGCTGGTCGCCCGGCTGGCCGCGCAGACGGCGCGGGCGGGCGGGACGCGCCGACGCCGCTGAGGCGTCAGGCCCCGGCGCTCTGGCGCTTCATGACCCGCGAGATCCGCCGGGCCGCCTGGTTCTTGTGGATGCGGCCCTTGGCACCGGCCTTGGCGAGGCGCTTCTGGGCCATGCGCACGGCCTCGGGGGCCGACTCGGCACCGGTGTCGGTGGCGGTGTTGGCGGTCTTGACCCGGGTCTTGAGCTCGGAGCGCACGGCCTTGTTGCGCTCGTGACGAGCGTCGTTCTGCCGGTTGCGCTTCTTCTGGCTCTTGATGTTCGCCACGACTGCTCCGAGGAAGGTCCGCTGGGACCGTGAGAGGGTAGCAGCAGCCACGGCCGGACCCGGGGGCGGAGCCCATCGGGGG
Organism: Acidimicrobiia bacterium; assembly: GCA_017853455.1. Taxonomy (GTDB): domain Bacteria; phylum Actinomycetota; class Acidimicrobiia; order IMCC26256; family PALSA-555; genus CAIUKV01. The sequence goes on from JAFMJM010000020.1 coordinate 6,108, forward strand.
TCCGGGTGGTGATCCCCGGCGGGCGGGTGGCCCGCAGTGGCCCCGGACCGGCGAGAATGGGGGACCCCGCCCCGGAACCCGGAGAGCCACCGCCCGTGCCGCCGATCGAGCGATTCCGCTCCTTCTCGATCATCGCCCACATCGACCACGGCAAGTCCACGCTCGCGGACCGGATCCTGGAGCTGTGCAAGGCGGTCGACTCCCGCGACATGCGGGCCCAGTACCTCGACTCGATGGACCTCGAGCGCGAGCGCGGCATCACCATCAAGGCCCAGAACGTCCGGCTCGACTGGAAGGACCACGTCCTCAACCTGATCGACACCCCCGGCCACGTCGACTTCGGCTACGAGGTGTCGCGCAGCCTGGCGGCCTGCGAGGGTGCCCTGCTGCTCGTCGACGCCAGCCAGGGCATCGAGGCCCAGACGCTCGCCAACTGCTACCAGGCCCTCGAGGCCGACCTCACGATCGTCGCCGCCCTCAACAAGATCGACCTGCCGGCGGCCGAGCCCGACAAGCGGGCCGAGGAGATCGAGCGGGTGCTCGGCATCCCCGCGCACGAGGTGCTGCGCATCTCCGCCAAGACCGGCGAGGGGGTCGAGGCGCTGCTCGACGCGATCGTGGCGCAGGTGCCCCCGCCGTCGGGCGACCCCGACGCGCCGCTGCAGGCGCTCATGTTCGACTCCGTGTACGACCCCTACCGGGGGGTGGTGAGCTCGGTGCGGGTGTTCGAGGGCACGCTCACGAGCGGCGCGAAGCTCCTCTACGTCAACGCCGGCGCGAACCACGACGCCGAGGAGATCGGTGTTCGTCGACCGGGGATGACGCCGGTGGCGGCACTCGGACCGGGCGAGGTCGGCTACCTCATCGCCGGCATCAAGGACGTCGGCGAGGCGCGCGTCGGTGAGACGGTCACGACGGCGGTGAAGCCGGGCGTGGCGATGCCGGGTTACCGCGAGCCGAAGCCGATGGTGTTCTGCGGGCTGTACCCGGTCGACGGTGACGAGTACGCGCTCCTGCGCGAGTCGCTCGAGAAGCTCCGCCTCAACGACTCGTCGTTCACCTACGAGCCCGAGACGTCGGGTGCGCTCGGCTTCGGGTTCCGCTGCGGGTTCCTCGGGCTGCTCCACATGGAGATCACGCGGGAGCGCCTCGAGCGCGAGTACCGGCTGTCGCTGGTGGCCACGGCACCGAACGTGGAGTACGTCGCGCACCTCACCAACGGCGGCACCGAGATCGTCGACAACCCGTCGTCGTTGCCGCCCACCAACGACACCGACTTCATCGAGGAGCCCTACACCACGGTCACGATGCTCACCCCGACCGAGTACGTCGGGACGCTCATGGAGCTGTGCCAGCAGCGCCGCGGCGAGATGGGCAAGATGGAGTACCTCTCCGAGGAGCGGGTCGAGCTGGTCTACGAGCTGCCGCTGGCCGAGATCGTCATGGACTTCTTCGACCAGCTCAAGTCGCGCACGAAGGGGTATGCGTCCCTCGACTACGAGCCGTCGGGCTACCGACGGTCCAACCTGGTCAAGGTCGACGTGCTCCTGAACTCGGCGCCCGTCGACGCCTTCTCGGCGATCGTCCACCGCGACAAGGCCTACGACTACGGACGGCGCATGACCCAGAAGCTGCGCGAGCTCATCCCACGTCAGCTCTTCGACGTGCCGATCCAGGCCGCCATCAGCGGCCGCATCATCGCCCGCGAGACGGTCAAGGCGAAGCGCAAGGACGTCATCGCCAAGTGCTACGGCGGTGACATCTCGCGCAAGCGCAAGTTGCTCGACCGCCAGAAGGAGGGCAAGAAGCGCATGAAGCAGATCGGTCGCGTCGAGGTGCCCCAGGAGGCCTTCGTCGCGGCGCTCACCCTCGACGACTGACCGCTCGTGATCCCCGGGGTCGACCCGGACCGGCCGGGCGTCTACGTCCACGTGCCGTTCTGCACCCACCGGTGCGACTACTGCGCGTTCACGACCTTCACCGATCGGGGCCACCTGATCGGCGAGTACGTCGACGCCTGCGTGACGCACGTCGGTCGCCTCGTCGCCTCGGGCCGACTGGTCGAGGCCGCGACGGTCTACGTGGGTGGAGGCACGCCGTCGCTCGTGCCGTCGGCCGACCTGGCCCGCCTCCTCGACGCCATCCCGCGCGCCGCCGACGCCGAGGTGACCGTGGAGGTGAACCCCGACTCGGTCGACGGCACTGCGCTGGCGACCTACCGGTCGGCGGGGGTGACCCGGGTGTCGGTCGGGGTGCAGTCGACGCGCCCGACCGTGCTGGCGGCCCTCGGGCGCACCCACGACCGGGACAACGTCACCCGGACGGTCGACGCCCTGCACCGTGTGGGCCTGCCGTCCTGGAACCTCGACCTGATCGTGGGGGCGGCCGGCGAGACCGACGCCGACCTCGACGCGACCCTCGACGAGGTCCTGGCGCTCGAGCCGCCGCACCTGAGCGTCTACGGGCTCATGGTCGAGCCCGGCACCCCGCTGGCCCGGCGGGTGGCGGACGGGGAGGTGCCGGCCCCCGATCCCGACGTCCAGGCGGACCGCTACCTGGTGGCCGACGCCCGGCTCACGGCGGCGGGACTCGACTGGTACGAGGTGTCGAACTGGGCGCGGCCCGGCCACGAGTGCCGGCACAACCTGGGCTATTGGGCGGGTGCCGACTGCCTGGCGGTGGGGGCGGCCGCCCACGGTCACCTGGCCGGGACCCGCTGGGTCAACGTGCCCACCCCCGAGAGCTACGTCCGACGGGTGGCCGACGGGCTCGACCCGGCCGCGTCGAGCGAGACCGTGGGGCCGGCGACCCGGGAGCGGGAGCGCACCGGTCTGGCCCTGCGGACCCGGTGGGGGGTGCCGGTCCCGCCCGACCGGACCGACCGCCTCGCCGACCTGGTCGGGGCGGGCCTGGTGGAGGTCACCGACGGTCGGGTCGTCTGCACGCCCGCCGGTCGGCTGCTGGCCTCGGAGGTCACCCTGGCGCTCTGGCCGGACGCGCACGACGACCCCGACGGTCCGTCGCCCGCCGCTCGACCCGGGGTTGGCACTCGGTACCATTGAGTGCCAGTCACACCCGTCGGGGAGTTCCAGGTGTCGGACCACGAGCTCGACGAACGCAAGGCCTCGGTCCTGCGGGCCATCGTGGAGGAGTACGTCGGCACGGCCCAGCCTGTCGGCTCGGCCACCGTGGCCCGCTCCAGCGGCCTCGGGGTGTCGAGCGCCACGATCCGCAACGACATGACGATCCTCGAACGTGAGGGGTACATCGTCCAGCCCCACACCTCGGCGGGCCGGGTGCCCACCGACCGCGGCTACCGGTACTTCGTCGACCACTTCACCCAGCAGCGGCCGCTGCCGCCCCAGCAGCACCTGGCGGTCTCCGACTTCTTCGCCACCACCCACCGGGCGCTCGAGGACCTGCTCCACGAGACCAGCCAGCTCCTGGCCCGGGTCACCCGCCACGCCGCGGTGGTGGTGGGGCCCCAGGCCGACCAGGCCGTGGTGCGGGCGGTCCAGCTGGTCCGGCTGCACGAGCGGTCGGTCCTGCTCGTCGTGGTCCTGTCGAACGGTGCCATCGAGCGACACGTCCTGGCGCTCGGCCTCGACGCCTCCGACGAGGCGCTCGCCACGGCCGCCGGCCGGGTCGACGCCACCCTGCGCGGTCACGCCTTCGGTGCCCTGCCCGAGGTCGCGGCGAGCGGTGACGCCACCGTCGACGCCGTGGTCGGCGAGACGGTCACCGCGTTGCGCTCGGTGATCGGTCCCGACCACCGTGACCCGCTCTACGTCCACGGGGTCGGCAACCTCGCCGCCGAGCAGGAGGCGTTCTCCACGGCCCAGAGCGCGGCCCGGCTCCTCGAGATGCTCGAGCAGCACGTGGTCGTGGTCTCGCTCGTGCACGACCTGCTGCAGGCCGGGCTCACCGTCCGGATCGGCAGCGAGAACCAGATCGAGGAGCTGCGCGAGTGCGCGATCGTGCTCGCCCCCTACGAGGTCGACGGCGAGGCCGCCGGCGTGGTCGGGGTGCTGGGCCCCACCCGCATGGACTACCGCCACGCGCTCTCCGCGGTCTCGGCCGTGTCGCAGCAGCTGGGTCGGCACCTCTCGTGACCGGGGGCGCCGCCGGGGGTGCCCGGTGAACGACCCGTACGAGGTCCTCGGCGTCGGCCGCGAAGCCACCGATGACGAGATCAAGCGCGCCTACCGGGCCCTCGCCCGGCGGTTCCACCCCGACGCCAACCCCGGCGACCCGGCCGCCGAGGCCCGGTTCAAGGAGATCGGCGCGGCCTACGAGATCCTCGCCGACCGCGAGCGCCGTCGCCGGTTCGACGTGTTCGGCGACACCGGGCGCGGCGGGTCCGGCGGGCCCGCCGACGGCTTCGGCGGGTTCGGCGACCTCTTCGACGCCTTCTTCGGCGGTGACCCGTTCGGCGGTGGCCGGCGGGGCCCGGCCGGTCCGCAACGCGGACAGGACGCCGAGACCGTCATCGAGCTCTCCCTCGTCGACGCCGCGTTCGGCACGACCCACACCGTCAGCGCCCGTCTGCCGGTCGAGTGCAGCCGCTGCGACGGCTCCGGCTGCGAGGCGGGCACGCACCCGACCCGCTGCGACGTCTGCGGGGGCGAGGGTGAGGTCCGCCAGGTCCGGCGGTCGATCCTCGGGCAGATGATCACGTCGTCGCCCTGCTCGACCTGCGACGGCACCGGTCGGCGCATCGTGTCGCCGTGCGGCGCGTGTCGCGGTGACGGTCGCGTCATGGACCAGCGCGACATCGACGTCGACGTCCCGGCCGGTGTCGACGACGGCACCCGCCTGCGTCTGTCGGGTCGCGGTGCGGCGGCGCCGCGCGGCGGACCGCCCGGCGACCTCTACGTCACGATCCGGGTCGCCCGCCACCCCGACTTCGAGCGGGTGGGCGACGACCTGCTGCACGTGCGGGCGGTCGGCATCGCGCAGGCCGCGCTCGGCACGGTCCTGACGGTGGCCGCCCTCGACGACGAGCACGAGCTCACCGTGCCGTCGGGCACCCAGCCCGGCCAGGTCCTGCGGATCAAGGGTGCCGGGATCCCGTCGTTGCGCGGACGGGGGCGCGGCGACCTGCTCGTGCGGATCGACGTCGAGGTGCCGACGCGCCTCGACGACGACGAGGCCGAGCTCCTCCACCGGCTGGCGGAGCACCGGGGTGAGGCGGTGGCCGCCCCGTCGAAGGGCGTCTTCGCCCGCCTCAAGTCGGCGTTCCAGTAGGCCGTGACCGCCGCCGGCCCGGTGCCGCCGACCGGATTCGCCAGTGGCGCCGCGGCCACCGCCCACGTGGTGCGACCCGGCGGACTGCCCGACGCCGTCCACCTCGGGGGCGACGACGGGCACCACCTCCAACGGGTCCGGCGCATCCGGGTGGGGGAGGCGGTCACCGTCGCCGACGGCGCCGGGCGCTGGCGCCGCTACGACGTCGCGGAGGTGGGGCGCGGCACCCTGGAGCTGGTCGCAGCCGGAGCCGAGCACCTCGAGCCGGCGCTGACGCCCGCGTTGACGGTGGCCTGCGCAGTCGGCAAGGGCACCAAGCCCGACGCCGTCGTCGCCGACCTGACCGAGCTGGGCGTGGACCGCATCGTGTTCTTCCGGAGCGCCCGGTCGGTGGTCCGCTGGGACGGACCGCGCGAAGCCGCCGCCGCGGAGCGCTTCGCGAAGGTGGCGCGCGAGGCGGCCGGGCAGTGCCGTCGGGCGCGCCTGCCCGAGATCGTCGTCGGCGTCGCGGTCGGCGACCTTCCCGGGTTCGGCACGGTCGTGGTGGGGAGCCCCGGCGGGGTCGCCCCCGTCGACCTGGGTGGGCCGGGCCCGCTCGGGTGGTGCGCGGTCGTCGGCGCCGAAGGGGGACTGGCTCCCGACGAAGAGGCCGTCCTGGCGGCGTCGCCGGGTGCGGGCGCCGTCGCGGTGGGCCCCCACGTGCTGCGCACGGAGACGGCCGCCGTCGCGGTGGCGGCGGCGCTGGTGGGCCGCCGGCGACCGGCCGGGTCGGGGCCGTCGGGTTCCGGCTAGCCTCCCGACGTCCGGCGTGGGGCCGGATCCCACCGGTCGGCGCAGCCGACCGCACGGTGGAAGCGGGCGGACCACGGGGGTGCCGAGGCACCCCCGTCGTCGCGTCCGGGGGCGTCCGGGGAGCGTCCGGGGTGTCCGGTGCACCTCCACGGGGCGCGGCCACGCGTCGACGGCGCCGCTACGCTCACTCCGACGTGAACCCGCCGACATCCACCCAGGTCAAGGTGCTCGTACCGGGCGACCACCACATGGTGGAGCTGCTGGGCGAGCGCGACGAGCTCCTCCGGCTCGTCGAGGCGTCGTTCCCGGTGACGATCCACGTGCGGGGCAACGAGATCACCGTGACCGGTGACGAGGTCGCCGCCACCCGCGTCGGTGCGCTGTTCGAGGAACTCGTCCTGCTGCTGGGGCGCGGCCACACCCTCGACCCCGAGGTCGTGCGCCGCACCGTGCGGATGGTCGAGCGCGACGAGCGGCCGTCCGAGGTCCTGACGACCGAGGTGCTGCGCGGCCGACGCACGGTGCGGCCCAAGACCGGCGGGCAGAAGCACTACGCCGACGCCATCGCCGCCCACACCGTCACCTTCGCCATCGGTCCGGCCGGCACGGGCAAGAGCTACCTCGCCGTGGCCGCGGCGGTGCAGGCCCTCCAGGCGAAGTCGGTCAACCGGATCATCCTCACCCGGCCGGCGGTCGAGGCCGGTGAGCGGCTCGGGTTCCTGCCCGGCGACATCCTGGCCAAGGTCGACCCCTACCTGCGGCCCCTCTACGACGCCCTCCACGACATGCTCGACGCCGAGACGGTCGGTCGGCTCATGGACCGGGGCACGATCGAGGTGGCGCCGCTCGCCTTCATGCGGGGCCGCACGCTCAACGACTCGTTCATCATCCTCGACGAGGCCCAGAACACCACGCCCGAGCAGATGAAGATGTTCCTGACCCGGCTCGGATTCGGTTCGCGGATGGTCATCACCGGCGACGTCACCCAGATCGACCTGCCCGAGGGGCGGGGTCGGTCGGGTCTGCGCGACGTCCGGCGGATCCTCGAGGGGGTCCCCGACGTCGCCTTCGTCGACCTCGACTCGGCCGACGTCGTGCGTCACCGGATCGTCCAGGACATCGTCGACGCCTACGAGCGGGCCGAGGCGTGAGCGGCACCCGGGTCCACGGCGCCGACGAGCAGACCGACCTGCCCGTCGACCTGATGCGCTGGGTCCGCCTCGCCGAGCACGTGCTGACGGCCGAGCGGGCGCCGGCCGACGCCGAGATGTCGGTCGTGTTCGTCGACGAGGCGACCATCGCCGACCTCAACGAGACCTACCTCGACGGCGACGGCCCCACCGACGTGCTGTCGTTCCCGCTCGAGGAGGAGATCCCGGTGGGGCGCTATCCCGACGAGGGCGGCCGCGGGCCCGGGGTCGACGGCGACCCGACGGAGCCGCCCCTCGCCATCGGCGACGTGCTCGTGTGTCCGGTGGTGGCCCGCCGTCAGGCCGACGCCCGGGGCATCGACCTCGACGACGAGATCGGTCTGCTCGTGGTGCACGGCACGCTCCACCTGTTCGGCTACGACCACCAGGAGGCCGAGGAGGCCGTGCGCATGCAGCAGCGTGAGCGCGAGCTGCTCGAGTCGTTCCGTACCGGAACCAGTCCGGCCCCCGGTCCGCGGGAGTCGCTCCGGTGACCGGAGGGGACTGGATCTCCCTCGTCGTCGTCGTCGTCCTGTTCCTCGGCTCGATCGTCCTGGCGCTCGCCGAGATGGCCTTCGCCCGGATGTCTCGGGTGCGGGCGATGGCGCTGGCCGAGGAGGGCCACCGCGGCGCGGAGCGGCTCGTGGTCATGCTCGAGCACCCCGAGCGCACGATCAACAGCCTCCTCTTGATGCTGCTCATCGCGCAGATGACGTCGGCGTACCTGCTCGGCATCATCCTCGACCACGCCGCCGGGGCGCTGGGGGTCGTCGTCGGCCTGGTGCTGCAGCTCGTCCTCTACTTCGTCGTCGCCGAGGTCGTGCCGAAGACCTACGCCATCCAGCACAACGACCGGGCGGCGCTGGCGTGCTCGGGGTTCCTCTGGCAGGTGACCAACTTCCCGCCCCTGCGGTGGATGACCCGGGGCCTGATCGGCCTGGCCAACGTGATCCTGCCGGGGAAGGGCCTCGAGAAGGGTCCGTTCGTCACCGAGGCCGACCTGCTCCAGATGGCCGACGTGGCCGCGGAGGAGGAGGCGATCGCCGCCGAGGAGCGCGAGCTCATCCACTCGATCTTCGAGTTCGGCGACACGGTCGCCCGCGAGGTCATGACGCCTCGGCCCGACATGGTCGTGCTCACGGCCGACGACACGGTCGAGGACTCGCTGCGCTTCGCGGTCGAGGCCGGACGGTCACGGCTGCCGGTCCTCGGTGAGGGGATCGACGACGTCATCGGGATCGTCACCGTCAAGGACCTCGTGAACCGACTCCACGCCGGGGCGGGCGGCGACCCCGTCGGCGCCGAGGTCCGTCCCCCGGAGTTCGTCCCCGAGCAGAAGCGGGTGGCCGAGGTGCTCCGCGACATGCAGCGCCGCAAGTTCCACCTGGCCGTCGTCCTCGACGAGCACGGGGCCACCGCCGGCCTCGTCACGATGGAGGACCTCATCGAGGAGATCGTCGGGGAGATCGACGACGAGTCCGACGCCCCCGAGCCGGCGGTCGAGCGTCTCGCCGACGGACGGCTGCGCGTCCCGGGCCGGACTCCCGTCGACGACGTCTCGGACCTCGTCGGCGTCCGGTTCCCCGACGACGACTGGGAGACCGTCGCCGGGCTGGTCTTCTCCCGCCTCGGCCACGTGCCGACCGAGGGGGAGGGGGTCGTCGAGGCCGGGTACTCCTTCACGGTGGAACGGGTCGAGGGGCAGCGGATCATGTCGGTGCTGGTCGCGCCCGAGACGCCGGTGCCCGGATGAGCGCCACCCCCGAGGGCTTCCGCTCGGGCTTCGTGAGCATCGTCGGACGACCCAACGTCGGGAAGTCGACGTTGGTGAACCGACTCGTCGGGACCAAGGTCGTCATCACCTCCGACCGTCCCCAGACCACCCGGTCGACGATCCGGGGGGTCCGCACGACCCCCGACCACCAGATCGTCCTGCTCGACACGCCGGGGCTCCACAAGCCCCGGACCCTGCTCGGGGAGCGCACCAACGACCGGGCCCGGTCGGCCCTCCAGGAGATCGACGTCGTCTGCGTGGTCGTCGAGGCCAACGCCCCGTACGGCCCGGGCGACCGCTTCGTCGCCAACCTGGCCCACGAGGCCGACATCCCGGCGATCCTCGTCTGCAACAAGGTCGACGCCGCCACCGGAGACCAGGTCTTCGACCACCTGGCCGCCGCCGCCGACGCCCTGGGCGAGTTCGACGCCTACGTCCCGCTGTCGGCCCGTACGGGGGAGGGGGTCGACGCCCTGGTGGGCGAGCTCGTCGCCCGCCTGCCGGTGGGCCCGATGTACTTCCCCGACGGCATGGTCACCGACCAGCCCGAGACGTTCCTGGCCGCCGAGCTCGTGCGCGAGCAGCTCCTGCGCGTGACGCGTGAGGAGCTGCCGCACTCCATCGCCGTCTCGGTGGAGGAGCTCGACGACGGCGAGCTCGACGACGGTCCCGTCGACGGGCCCGACGACGTCTGGCGGCTGCAGGTGACCATCCGGGTCGAGCGTGACTCCCAGAAGGGGATCGTGATCGGCAAGCGGGGAGTGGTCCTCAAGGAGGCGCTGACCGCCGCCCGGGCCGAGCTCGAGGCGCTCCTCGGGACCCGGGTGTACATGGACACCCGGGTGAAGGTCGAGCGGGACTGGCAGCGCCGGGCCCAGTCCCTCGACCGGATGGGCTTCACCGTCGACTGACCTCGGGTCGGCCGGGGCGCCCGGCACTCGGCCCGCGGGTCCCACCGGGGGCGGTGTGCCGGGTCCGTCGGCGTGCCCCAGGTCACCCGCGAAACCCCCGCCACAAGTTGTCGTTCGGCCGTGGGCGCCGGTTAGAGTTCCCGTCGGGCTGCCGGGGACCCGACGGCTCCGGGATCGACTTCCGGGTGGTTCGCGCCACCCGGGCCGCAGGAATCGGGGACATGACGAACCGCAGCCGGCGTTGGAGGTTGGCCGTCGTCGCCACGGGGCTTTCCGCCCTGGCGCTTCTCGTCGCCGGGTGCGGCCCCGACAACGGTCAGAACAGCCTGCGCCCCACCGGCGAGCAGGCCAAGCAGATCGACGACCTGATCGTCCCGATCTTCGGGGTGGCCATCGTGGTGGCCATCCTCGTCGGGATCGCCACCGTCTACTGCGCCATCCGCTTCCGGGCCCGCCCCGGGCGCGAGGACCGGCCCAAGCAGATCCACGGCAACACCGCCGTCGAGATCGGCTGGACCCTCATCCCCGCCGTGATCCTGGCGGTCATCGCCGTCCCCACGGTGAGCCTCATCTTCAAGCTGAGCGAGCCCCCGGCGGCCAACGCCGTCGAGGTCACCGCCGTCGGCAAGCAGTGGTGGTGGCAGTTCGACGTCACCGAGAAGGGCGAGAAGAAGGTCGTCGTCGCCGACGAGTTCCACGTGCCCGTCAACCGTGACGTCCACATGACCCTCACGGCCTGCGACCCGTCCCTCGGGACCCGGCCCACCGGTGGCTGCAACGTCATCCACTCCTTCTGGGTGCCCGAGCTCATCGGCAAGCGTGACGTCATCCCGGGTCACCGCAACGAGCTCACGTTCCGGGCCGAGAAGACCGGCACGTACCTCGGTCAGTGCGCCGAGTACTGCGGCCTCTCCCACGCCAACATGCGCTTCCGGGTGATCGTCGACTCCGAGGACGACTACCAGGACTGGATCGACGGCCAGCGGGAGGGCCCGGCGGTGGCCCTCGCCGACTCCGGCGAGGCCGGCAAGCTGTTCGCCCAGAAGTACGCCTGCACCAACTGCCACACCACCGAGGACTCCAGCCTCTCGGTGTACGGGCCCAACCTGACCCACCTGGCGAGCCGGTCGGTCTTCGCCAGCGGGTACTACAAGCTCACGCGGGCCAACCTGATCGACTGGATCCTCAACGCTCCGTCGATGATCCCGATGGAGTCGAAGGAGTGCCGTCTCCCGCCCGGGCCCGACAACATCTGCGTCGGCATGCCGTCGTTCGTCGAGAACACGCCGCCGGGGTACCCCACCATGACCCGGGACGAGGCGACCACGATCGCCGACTACCTGCTGGAGCTGAAGTGAACCGCGACCTCCGGGGAGCCGTCCGATGACCACCGTCGAGAACGCCGTCACCGTCTCGCACAAGGCGCCGGGGCTGCTGCGCCGGCCGCGGGCCGACAAGGGCTTCCTCAGTTGGCTGACCACGGTCGACCACAAGAAGATCGGCCTGATGTACGGCGTCACGGCCCTCATCTTCATGGTGTTCGCCGGGGTCGAGGCACTGCTGATCCGCCTCCAGCTGTTCCAGGCCAACGGCACCGTCCTGACCGCCGGTCAGTACAACCAGATGTTCACGATGCACGGCACGACGATGGTGTTCCTCGTCGGCATGCCGATCGCCGTGGGCTTCGGCAACTACTTCATTCCGCTGATGATCGGCGCCCGTGACGTCGCCTTCCCCCGGATCAACATGTTCGGGTACTGGATGGTGCTGTTCGGGGGGATCTTCATCTACTCGAGCTTCTTCCTGGGTGGCGCTCCCAACGGCGGGTGGTTCGGCTACACCCCGCTCAACAGCGCTCCGCTGGCCAGCGGTTTCCTGCCCGGGCGAGGGCCCGACTTCTGGGCCATCGGCCTGATCCTGCTCGGGATCGGGTCGACGACCTCGGCGATCAACTTCATCGTCACGATCATCAACATGCGCTGCCCCGGGATGTCGCTGATGCGCATGCCGATCTTCGTGTGGATGATGCTGGTGGTCGCGTTCCTGACGCTGTTCGCCCTGCCGGTCGTGACCGTGGCCCTGATCATGGTGTGGTTCGACCGCAACACCGGGACGCTGTTCTTCCAACCGGCCGCCGGCGGTGATCCGCTCCTGTACCAACACCTGTTCTGGATCTTCGGACACCCCGAGGTGTACATCCTGATCCTTCCGGGCATGGGCATCGTCTCCGAGACGCTGCCGGTGTTCTCCCGCAAGCCGCTGTTCGGCTACGCGATCGTGGTCTTCTCCGGGATCGCCATCGGGTTCCTCGGCTGGGGCGTGTGGGCGCACCACATGTTCGCCACCGGCCTCGGTCCGGTCGCCATCTCGGCGTTCGGTCTGGCGACCATGCTGATCGCCATCCCGACCGGCGTGAAGATCTTCAACTGGCTGGGCACGGTCTACAAGGGCTCGGTCAAGTTGACGACCTCGATGATGTTCTCGCTCGGGTTCATCGTCCTGTTCACGCTGGGCGGGGTCTCGGGGGTCACACACTCGATCGTGCCCGCCGACACCCAGCAGACCGACACGTACTACGTGGTGGCCCACTTCCACTACGTGCTCTTCGGCGGTCTGCTCTTCGCCCTGTTCGCCGGGTTCTACTACTGGTACCCGAAGATCTTCGGTCGGATGCTCAACGAGACCCTGGGCA
>JAFMJM010000218.1 GCA_017853455.1 Acidimicrobiia bacterium
TGTCGAGGCCGACGAGGTCGAGCAGCTCGAGCGGTCCCATCGGGAAGTTGCAGCCTCCCTTCATCGCGGCGTCGATGTCGTCGCGGCTCGCCACGCCGGCGTCGTACATGCGCGCGGCGTTGTTGAGGTAGGGGAACAGCAGGGCGTTGACGATGAAGCCCGCCTGGTCGCGGACGTCGACGACGGTCTTGCCGCACGCCACCGCGAAGTCGCGGGCGTCGGCGACGGTCTCGTCGGAGGTGGTCAGCGCCCGCACGATCTCGACCAGGGCCATCGCCGGCGCCGGGTTGAAGAAGTGCACGCCGCAGACCCGGTCGGGCCGGCCGGTCTCCATGGCCAGGTCGACGACCGGGAGGGTGGAGGTGTTGGTGGCCAGGATGGCGCCCTCGCGCACGATCCGGTCGAGCTCGTTGAACAGGGCCTTCTTCGTGTCGAGGTCCTCGACGATCGACTCGAGGACGAGGTCGCAGTCGGCGAGGGCACCGAGGTCGGTGACCGCGCTCACGCGCCCGAGGATCTCGTCGCGGGCGGCCTCCTCGAGCTTGCCGCGCTCGACCTGCTTGGCCAGCGACTTCTCGAGCCCGGCCACCATGCTGTCGGCGCCCGACTGCGAGCGGCTGCGCAGGACGACGGTGTACCCGGCCTTGGCCGCGACCTCCGCGACCCCGGATCCCATGATCCCCGACCCGACGATCCCCACCTTCGCGATGTCCATGTGCGCTCCCCGCTCATCGGCACCGCCCGCCGGTCGGGAGACGCCGCCCACCGGGGTCCGGCGGGACGGTGATGTTACCGACCGGTCACCTCGAGGCCCCGGGTCGGGGCCCACGGGCCCGTCGCCCCGCCACCGTTAGGCTCCGGAGCCATGTCGTCCCTCGGTCACCGGATCTTCGCCGCCGTCTACGACCCGATGATGGCCCCCTCCGAGAAGGGTGCCCTCGGCGAGCTGCGCGACGACGTCATCGGGCGGGCCCGGGGCACGGTCCTCGAGATCGGGGCCGGCACCGGGATCAACCTCCGCCGCTACGAGGGGGTCGACCGCGTGGTGCTGACCGAGCCGGTCGCACCGATGCGGCGTCGACTCGCCGGGCGGCTCGGCGACGCCCGGGTGCCGGTCGAGGTGGTCGACGCCCCCGCCGAGCACCTCCCCTTCGACGACGCCACCTTCGACACCGTCGTCTCGACCCTGGTGCTGTGCTCCGTCGCCGACCCGGCGGCCGCTCTGGCCGAGGTGCGTCGGGTGCTCCGACCCGGCGGCCGGTTCGTGTTCCTCGAGCACGGCGCCGGCGAAGGCCGACGGGCGGTCTGGCAGCGTCGGCTCGACCGCCCCTGGGCCGCCGTCAGCGCCGGCTGCCACCTGACCCGCAACGTGGCCGACCTCCTGCCGGCCGCCGACCTTCACCCCGAGGAGATCCGCGTGCTCGAACCCCGCCCGACCCCGGCGATCATCCTGCCCTTCCGGCTCGGCGTGGCGGTCGCCGCGTGAGCGCCGCGCCGAAGGCCGCCCGGCACGACGGCACGCTCGCCCTGATCGGTGGCGACGAGTGGACGCCCGGGTGCGAGGCGCTCGACCGTCGGCTCGCCGAGACGGCGGGGGCCAAGGAGGTCGTGGTGATCCCGGCCGCCGCGGCCTACGAGCACCCCGAGCGGATCGCCGACCGGGCCGCGGCGTGGTTCGCGCCGCTCGGACTCAAGGTGCGGGTGCTGCCGGTGCTGCGCCGTCCCGACGCCGAGGACGTCAAGCACGCCGAGACCGTGCGTCGGGCACGCTTCGTCTACATCGTCGACGGATCGCCGCTGCACCTGCGCTCGGTCCTCAAGGACTCGGCGCTGTTCGACGCCGTGCTGGCGGCGTACCACGGAGGGGCGTCGCTGGCGGCGTCGGGTGCGGGGGCCACGCTCGTGGGCGACCCGATGGTCGACCCGCGCGGTGGTGCCTACACCGTGGGTCTGGGCGTGGTGCCCGACGTGGCGGTGTTCCCCTACCACGGCACCGCGGCCGACCACCTGCGCGAGCGGTCGATCGACCTGCTCCCGCCGACCGCGACGCTCGTGGGGGTCGACGGCGCCACGGCACTCGTGCGCGCCGCCGACGGCACCTGGACCGTCGACGGGGTGGGCGAGGTCACGCTGTACCACGGGCGTGACACCACGCGCTTCGGCGTCGGCGACGCCGTCCCCGGTCTGCGCTGAGACCGCGGCCCCGCGGGTCAGGACTCGGTGATCGTCACCTTGGTCATGGTGACCGGGGTGGTGAGGGCGCCGTCGCCGGAGGCCGGGGCGAAGCCCATGATCTTCTGGGCGACGTCGAGGCCCTTCGTGACCTTGCCGATGTAGCCGTAGTCCTTGGGCAGGGTGGTGACCTGCGAACCGGTGCCGATGAAGAACTGCGACCCGGCGGTGCCGGCGGGCTCGGCCCCCGACTTGGCCCACGCCACCGAACCCACCTCGTAGGCACCGGCGGGCAGCTCGGCCTGGACGCTGTAGCCGGGTCCGCCCCCGGCGGTGGTGTTGTTCGACGATCCGGTCTGGATGACGAAGTTGCGCACGGCGCGGTTGAACCGCAGGCCGTCGTACCACCCGGCCTTCGTGAGGTAGACGAAGTTGTTGACCGACACGGGGGCGGCCTTCGCGTCGAGCGAGATCTCGATGGCGCCCTGGGTGGTCTCGATCGTGGCGGTGTACGTCTTGTTCGGGTCGATGGTGACACCGGTCGGGGCGAGGAGCGGGTTCTTGGCGGGCGTGGCGGTGGTGGTGGCCGTGGTGGCCCCCGTGGTCGCCGTCGGCCGGGTGGTCGTGGTGGTCGCCTTGTCGGCCTTCGCCGTCGACTTCGACGACGAGTCGGAACCGCTCGTGAGCTTGAGGATCCCGAAGACGACCGCGATCGGGATCAGGAAGGCCAGGAAGATCCCGACGGACCGTCGGGTCCGCCGCTTCTTCTCGGCCGCCACCCGCTCCCCGCGGGCGAGCTCCCGGTTCTGACGCTGACGCTCTCGCTTCTCTGCCTTCGACACGGTGGTGGAGTCTAGGGAACCGGCGACGGGTGCCCGAATCGTCGCTGGTACCGTCCGGGCGTGGCTCTGTTCGTCCAGAAGTTCGGCGGGTCGTCCGTCGCCGACCCGGAGCGGATCCGGGCCGTCGCCGACCGGGTCGTGGCCACCCGCCGGGCCGGCAACGACGTCGTGGTGGTCGTCTCGGCCATGGGCAAGACCACCGACGACCTGGTCCGCCTGGCCCACGAGGTCTCCTCGATGCCGGCCGACCGGGAGATGGACATGCTCCTCACCGCCGGGGAACGGATCTCGATCGCCCTGCTGTGCATGGCCATCATCGAGGCCGGGGAGCCGGCGGTGAGCTTCACCGGCGACCAGGCCGGGATCCTCACCGACACCACCCACACCAAGGCCAAGATCCTCGACGTGCGCGCCGACCGGCTGCGCGACGCCATCGCCGCGGGCAGCGTCGCGGTGGTGGCCGGGTTCCAGGGCGTCACGACCGGCGACGACATCACCACCCTCGGGCGGGGCGGCTCCGACACCACGGCCGTCGCCCTGGCCGCCGCCCTCGACGCCGACGCGTGCGAGATCTACACCGACGTCACCGGCGTGTTCAGCGCCGACCCGCGGGTCGTCAGCGACGCCCGCCGCCAGGACCGCGTCTCCTACGACGAGATGCTCGAGATGGCCGCCACCGGTGGCCGGGTGCTGGCGCTGCGGTCGGTGGAGTTCGCGCGCAACCACGCCGTGCGGGTGCACGTGCGTTCGAGTTTCACCGACGAGCCGGGCACGTGGGTCGTGTCCGACGAGGAACTGGAAGTGGAAGGCATGGAGCAGGCCGTCATCTCGGGCGTCACCCACGACACCTCCGAAGCCAAGGTCACGATCGCGCGGGTCCCCGACCGGCCGGGCGTGGCGGCGCGCACGTTCCGGGCGCTGGCCGACGAGGCCGTCAACGTCGACATGATCGTCCAGAACGTCAGCACCGAGGGGCACACCGACATCTCGTTCACGGTGCCCCACTCCGACCTCGCCCGCACCCTCAAGGTCATGGAGGGGCACGTCGCCGAGCTCGGTGCCGCCGGACTCACCTCCGACGCCGGCGTGGGCCGGGTGTCGATCGTCGGTGCCGGCATGCGCTCCAACCCGGGCGTGGCCGCCACGATGTTCGAGACGCTCGCCGCCGAGGGCATCAACATCGAGATGATCTCCACCTCCACCATCCGCGTGTCGTGCGTGGTCAAGGAGTCCGACGTCGAGCGGGCCGTCGTCGCGCTGCACGCCGCGTTCGGCCTCGGCGAGGGCTGACCGCCGTGAAGATCGGTGTGGTCGGGGCGACCGGCCTGGTCGGCACGGAGATGCTGCGCCTCCTCGAGGAGCGGTCGTTCCCCGTGACCGAG
>JAFMJM010000219.1 GCA_017853455.1 Acidimicrobiia bacterium
ACGATGCGGTGCATCCACCAGCCACCGAGCGCGTCGAGGACCAGGCCCGCCAGCAGGCAGGCCCGGCCGAACCCGGTGGCGACCAGCACCGTCACCGACCGGGGGTCGACCACGGCCGAGAACGCCACGAAGCCCACCGGCGCGAGCCCGACCACGACGGCCGACAGCCGGGCCTGCGCGGTCCAGGCCGCGGCGTCGGCGCGGGCACCGGCCTGGTCGCGCAAGGACCGGGCGAGGCCGTCGAGGGCCGGGGCCGCCCCGGCGCCGGTCTCCACGGCCACCACCAGTGCCCCCGCCACGGCCCGGGCGTCGTCGGTGGAACGCTCGGAGGCCCAGGTCGCCAGGGCGTCCGGGAGCGACGCCCCGAGCGCCAGGCGACGCGTGCACCGCCGGGCGTCGGCGGCCACCGGTCCGAGACCGGCACCCGCGTCGTCGAGAGCGGTCACGACCGAGTGACCGGCCCGCAGGCGGGCCGCCGTCTGCTCGACGAACCCCGGCAACGCGGCGTGGAACTGCCGTCGGGCCCGCGCGCGCACGAGCGCCACGGCGACCGGCCCCGCGGCAATGGTCAGCACGCCGGCCGGGAGCACCAGGACCGGAGCCACCCCGAGCGCGGTGACCACGATCACGAGCTCGGCGGCCGCGACGGCCCGCACCGCCGTCTCGGGGTCGACCGGGAGGTCCCGGAGCCACCGCGCGAGGGGCGCACGAATCGGGGCGGGCAACCGCCACGCCGGCCGGTGTCCGTCGACCCGGGCGCGCACCGGGGACCGGCGTGCCGACCGGAACAGGAACACTGCGGCCGCGGCCGCGCCCGGCACCACCACCGCGTCGGTCATGCGAACCACGCCGGATCGACCGGCGGCGCGTCGGGTCGGCGGGGCGGGCGGGCGGGTGCCCCGACCGCGGCGAGGGTCCCGTCGACGGTGTCGAAGACCGGCACCACCTCGACCCCACGCGGGGTGCGCCGGACCTCACCGATCGTCTCGACCCGTCGCCGCCCGGCCCGGCGCGCCACGTGCACGACGAGATCGAAGGCGGTCGCCAACTGCGCGTGCACCGCCGAGAGCGGCAGACCGGTCGCCGCGACGAGCACCAGGGCACCGAGCCGCTCCGGCACGGCGGCGGCGCGGTTCGCGTGCACGGTCGTGAGGGAGCCGTCGTGACCGGTGTTGCAGGCCTGCAGCAGGTCGAAGGCCTCGCCGCCGCGCACCTCACCGACCACGATTCGATCGGGCCGCATCCGGAGCGCCGCCCGCACCAGGTCGCGCACCGACACCGCGCCCGCACCCTCGGCGTTGGGTGGACGCGCCTCGAGCCGCACGACGTGGGGCAACGGGAGGCGCAGCTCGGCGGTCTCCTCGATGGTGACCACCCGGGTGGTCGGCGGGATCGCGGCGGCGAGCGCGTTGCACAACGTGGTCTTGCCCGCCGACGTGCCCCCCGACACCACGACGTTTGCACCCGACGTGACCGCCCACCCGAGGTAGGCGAGCGCCGGACGCGGCAGACCGAACGCGCCGATCCCTGGCGGCGCGCCGGGGAACCGGCGCACCGACAGGCACGGTCCGTCGACGGCCAGCGGCGGGATGACCGCGTGGAGGCGCGAGCCGTCGGCCAGGCGGGCGTCGACGAGTGGCGACGCCCGGTCGAGGCGCAGCCCGAGCGGACCCACCACCCGCCCGACCAGGTGGACCACGGCGTCGGGATCGAGGGGAACGTCGACGCGCTCGAGCCGACCCGCCCGCTCGACGTAGACCCACCGCCCGCCGTTGACCATCACCTCGGTGACGGTGGGGTCGTCGAGGAGGGGCTGCAACGGACCGAGCCCGGCGATCTCGTCGAGCAGTTGCGCCACGACGCGGTCGTGCACGACCGCCGGGAGCAGCGGATCCTCCGACCGCACGTACTCCCCGACCAGCGGCGCGAGGTCGTCACGGGTGGCGTCGTCGGGGACCTCGGCCAGGACCCGGAGGTGGACCCGCCGCTTGAGCGCTTCCATCGGGCCGCCGTCAGGCGGCCGGAGCGGCCGGCGCCGCGGGTGGGGCCGGGACGGCGGTGCGACCGGCAGCGGTGCGCTCGAGGATGCGGGCCGCCGCGCGCGCCAACGGCTCGGGGGTGCGTACCGCCACGACCCCGGCGTCCACGGCCCGGGCGATCGGTCCCCGTACCGGCACCCGCGCGAGCACCGGCCGGTCGAGCACGTCGGTGATCTCGGCGACCCCGAGCGCGCGACCCGGCTCGTCGACGAACGCCACGCCCGCCGCGCGCCGGATCAGCGGCGAATGCACGGCGCGGCGGAGGGCGAGGTAGCACCCGCGCAGGACCACGACCGAGACGTCGGCGACCTCGACCACGGCCCGGGCCGCCGGCGAGTCGGCCCGGCCGGCGTCGACGACGACCGGTGTGACGTCGGCGGCGAGCACCGCCGCGAGACGGGCCCCGGCCTCGGCCGCCGCACGCGGGGCGAGGGGCCGCACGGCCCCGGCAGGGAGCAGGTGGAGGTGCGGCGCCACCTCGACGCTCAGACGGACGAGGGCGTCGGACGGCGCGTCGGGCCCGGCGGCGGCCCACTGCGCGATCCCGGTCTCGGGATCGGCGGCGAGCCCGAGGATCGCCGGCTGGTCACCGGCGAGGTCGACCAGGCGCACCCCGCCGGACCGGGAGAGGACGGCGGCGGTGGCGGCGGCCAGGACCGACGTGCCCACCCCACCCTTCGGTGACCAGAACGCACAGAGCACGACTACCTCCCACGACGGCCGACGCCGCGGCGTCGACTCGACTCGGGGAGGTCGGGGGAGGTGGGGGAACGGCCCGGACCGTCGGGCGGGGCCGGTGTGACCACGGCGGGGACCGCGTTCAGGCGGGCGGGCAACCCCGCAGGTCGGAGAACGCCCTGTCGGACGGCCACGACACGCGCGACGATGGGGACGTGCCCACCGAGCGGATGCGACCGTCGCCGATCAGCCCCACGGCCGATCGGACGGGAGCACTAGGCGTCGCGGACCTTCTTGGCCACGGCCACGCCGAGGGCGATCAGGATCACGAGGACGAGCAGCTTCTTCACGGGGGCTCCTTCGCGCACGGCTTCCGGACCGGATCGTAGCCCCCGCATGACGACCTGGAACCCGCCCGTCCGCTACGAGGAGCGCCTCCGCCCCTCCGCCCGGGCCTGGTGGTGGCTGGCCCCGGTCTGCGTCGTGACCTTCTTCAGCATCGGCCTGATCGTGGTGGCGTTGGCGGTGCTGGCCTGGTTGATCAACGTCGGGCGCTTCTTCCGGACCACGATCCGCGTCGACGACGAGTGCATCACGGTGGGGCGTCGATCGGTCCGGCTCCAGGCCCTCGACCCCACCACCCTCGACCGGGCCACCAACCCGCGGCCGTGGCGGGTCTTCAGCCCCCGGTACCTGGGTGGCAATCCGATCTGGACCCGCGACTCGGTCGGGATCCGCGGCGTCGACCACGGCCGCAAGGTGTGGGTCGCGGTGGGGACCGACCGGCGCGACGAGCTCGTGGCCGTCCTGCTCGACGGCATCGCCGCCGCCCGCGCCCGGGCCGAGGCGGCCGGGGCCGCCTACGCGGGCGCCGAGCTCGCCCGACCCGGGTGGTACGACGACCCCGAGGTGACCCCGGGCCTGCGCTGGTGGGACGGCACCCGCTGGACGGAGTACCGCGCCGCCGCGCAGGCCCCGCCCGGCTGGCACGACGACCCCGAGCACCCCGACGGGCTCCGTTGGTGGGACGGCACCCAATGGACGGAGCACCGTGCCCCGCGGCCCGGGAGCGCGCCGTGATCCCGCTGTGGGACGAGCGCACCTACGGGTCGCCGGCGCGCCCCGGCGGGTCCACGCGCCGTCCGGTGCCGGTGGTGACCCTGCTGCTCATGGCGGCGTGCATCGTCGTCTTCTTCGCGGTGCAGCCCACCCGCATCACGACCCGTCACCTGCTCACCCCGGGCCTCCAGCTCGTCGACCGCGACGACCTCGAGTTCACCACCCGCAACGCGGCCATCCCGTGCGAACTGGTGCAGGGCCGCCCCCTGAGCGAGCACGAGTTCCGCGCCACCTTCTTCGGCGACGACCCGAGCGCCTGCACCGACCGCGCCGGCCGCCCCCACAACCGCGGCAAGGTCGTCTACCTCGGGCTGCTCTACTCGATGTTCCTGCACGGATCACCGGAGCACCTGTTCGGCAACCTGCTGTTCCTGTGGGTGTTCGGCAACGACATCGAGGAGCGGTGGGGTCGCGTCCGCTACCTGCTGCTCTACCTCGTGGGTGGCGTGGTCGCGACGTTGGCCCACGTGGTGACCGACGTGCACTCGACCGTCCCGCTCGTCGGGGCGAGCGGCGCGATCGCCGCCGTGATGGGCGCGTACCTGGTGTGCTTCCCGGC
>JAFMJM010000220.1 GCA_017853455.1 Acidimicrobiia bacterium
CGTGGCGAGGCGGGAGTTCATGGAGAAGAACGGACGGCTCTGTACCGACGGGGGCGCGTCCGGAAACTGGTCCGAGGCAGAACTGCGCGAGGCGCACTACCTCGGTGCGCTGCCGGGATACACCAAGATCCGGTACCGATGCGTCCAGGGAATTCGGGGCGGGAAGGCGACGACGGAGGTCCAGTTGACCTTCACCGAAGTGAACGGGCGGGAAGTCTCGATCCCTGCGCTCGATTCGCTGGGGTCGGAATGGTCGCGCGATCTGCTCCTGGAGGGCTGGGGCCTGTCTGCCGTGAAGGCCGCTTGGGACGCGATGACGCCCGATGGTCGTCCCCGGGTGACGATGTCGTTCGGCTGACCGAACGTGGTGCAGCGCGCTCGCCGCGATCTCGCTCCGCACCCGTGGTTCGAAGCGGGGAGCCCCGTTCGGCGCGGACGGCCTCGTGCGGTGCGAGGCGCTCCTCGGTGAGGCATCGGTCGGCGGCGTCGGGGTGACCGACCGGCCCGCCGTTTCGGTGTCACAGGGCGGTGGTTCCCTGGCGGCTCACCGTCGCCGTGTCCCGGAGGCCGCCATGACCCAGCCCGAAACCCACGAGCCGCTCGCCGGGGACGACCTCCTCCGAGCGGTCGAGCACTTCGCCCGTGAGGGTCTCGACCGCCACGGTCTCCACGACTGGACGTTCCGGTGGGATCGGGCGAAGCGACGGATGGGACTGTGCCGTTTCACCCACAAGGAGATCTCGTTGTCCCGGCCGCTCACGGAGCGCAATGGCCTCCGCCGGGCGCAGGAGACGATCCTGCACGAGATCGCCCATGCGCTCGTGGGCGCGGGCCACGGTCACGACGCGGTCTGGAGGGCGACGGTCGCCGCGATCGGTGGCCGGCCGGAGCGCCTGGTCCGGGTCGAGGTCCCGGTGCCCGCGGCCTGGATCGGCCACTGCCCGACGTGCGGGGGATGGAAGCCCGCGCACCGTCGCCGTCGGTTGTTCTGCCGGTCCTGTGCGGTGCGGTACCACGGTGGGTGGTTCGACGAGCAGGTCGAGATCGTCTGGGAACGAGCCGACCGCTGCTGACCGGCGCGATGGTCGGCTGGGTGGCGAGCGGCGGCCTGCTCGACCGGCGGGCCGTCAGCCGACTGGGGTGTCGATCCCGGTCGGCCAGATGCCGACGCGCAGGGCGTCGAGCAGGTCGGAGACGTCGGCACCGGTCTCATGGGCGGTGCGGGCCCATTGAGCCTCGTCGGGGTACCCGAGGAACACCCCACCGACCACCCGGCCGTCGTGCACCACGACCTTGCGGTGCCGGAAGCCGTGCACCGAGGCGTCGGTGATCACGACGTCGGCGTCGGCCTGGGCCTCGATCCGGCCGAACGACAGCACGTCGAGACCGACCCCCTTCAGGATCGTCATCGGCACCTCGTCGCGGTAGGTGTCCGTGCCCCCGACGACGTTGGTGGCGGCGACCTGGGCCTGCTCGACGGCCACGGGCCACAGCCCCCAGATCCGGCCATCGAACTCGGCGACGTCACCCACCGCGAAGATGTCGGGATCGGAGGTGCGCAGGGCGGCGTCGACCACGATGCCGCGAGCCACCGTGAGGCCGGCCTCGGCGGCGAGCTCGACGTTGGGGGTGGTGCCCGCCGCCACCACCAGCACACCGGCGGGGAGCGTGCGACCGTTGGTCAGCACGACCTGCTCCACCGCCCGTCCGCCCCGCACCTCGGTGACGTCGGCGTTCGTGACCACGTCGATGCCGAGGCTCTCCAGGTAGTTGCCGAGGACGGCCGACCCCGTCACGTCGAGACTGCGGCGCAGCAGCCGCTCGGAGCGCTCCAGCACCGTGACCTCCAGGCCGAGCTCGTGCAGGGCGTGGGCCGCCTCGATGCCGAGCAGACCTCCGCCGGCCACGACGGCGGTGCGGACCTGGGCCTGCTGGGCGGTCCGCCGGATGTCGATGGCGTCCTCGGCCTCGCGCAGGACGAAGCAGCCCTGTCGGTCGATGCCCTCGACGTCGGGCACGGTGCTGCGCGAACCGGTGGCGATGACCAGCCGGTCGTAGGGGAGGGTCTCGCCGGTGCCGAGCACGACCTGCTTGCCTTCGCGGTCGATGCGCACGGCGAGCGTGTTGAGCCAGCTGGTGATCCGGTGCTGTTCGTGCCAGGTCTGGGGGAGGAGGTAGAGGCCCCGCATCGCCGAACGGCCGTAGATGAGGCGGGAGATGCCCATCCGGTTGTAGAGCTGGTGCGCCTCGCGTCCGATCACGTCGATGGTCGCGTCGGGGTGGTGTCGGCGCACGAAGTCGGCGGTCGTGATGCCGCCGATACCGCCGCCGATCACGACCACGTGCCGCACCGCTGGGTCGACCGTGAAGGTCGCCACCGGGGGTGCGGCCGTGCTCGTCTGGTCGGGCGTGCAGGCCACCGTGCACGCCCCACTGACACGTGCCGTGCACGCCAGACGGTTGGTGCCGCCGAGGCCGAGCCGTTCGAGCGTGCTGGCCTCGTCCTTCGTGATCGGGGAGAGGTGCTCGATGCCGTCGACCACGTGCACCGGATCGGCCCCGCACACCCCCATCCGACAGCCCGCCTCGATCGGCATTCCGGCCGACTCGGCCACCTCGAGGAGTGACGCCCCGGCCTTGGCCGCCACGACGTGCTCACCGGGCTGGAACGTGACCTCCAGACGACCCGACTCCGTGGCGGCCCGCAGGGCGCGGGTGGTGCCGAGCTCGATCCGCACCGGCGCGACTCCGGCGCTCGCCGCCTCGACGAACCGGTGCTCGGTCCGGATCGTTCGCACCACCCACACCACGGCGAGGGCGACGACGGCGATGCGGATCGGCCACAGCAGCCACCCGAGGTCGGTGTTCAGGACCTGGCCGAGTGCGTCGGGGTACGACTCGGCGATGAACCAGTAGTAGATGACGAACGCCCCGGCGCCGAAGAGGGCCGGGAGCAGGGTGGGCGTGTTGCGCGTGAAGACCTCGAGGGTCAGGAACAGGGCCAGGCTCACCAGGGCGTAGGTGAGGGTGTGTCCGTAGACCACGGCCAGCGACGCCGGCGGGTGGGCCGGCACCTGGAAGTAGGCGAGCACGAACCCGGGAAAGAGGCCGACGAACCACCGGCGGTACCCGACGAACGCGGGGTCGTCGTCGTACATGTCGGCGTCGTACGCCACCGTCGGGTTGAAGTCGTAGCAGTTCTTGGTGCACCCGACGCACGGCTCGCAGTGGGTGTTGCGGATCAGGACGAACGGCGTCTGACCGTAGATCCGCTGCACCGGCAGGATCGGGCACATCGAGGAGCACCACCCGGCCTTGCCCTTGAGCGTCGCCCCGCCGACGAACGCCACGATGAAGATCGCGATCAGCAACACGCCGAGCGCCGGACCGTTGGTGTTGAACACCACCTTCCGATTGACCACGATGACGACGAACAGGGTGACGGCGATGACGTAGCCGTACTGCTGCAGCCATTTCGGAGAGACGAGGGCCCGGGTCTTCGCCAGGAGTCGGGGGGTCTGGTTGACGGTGGCGAGCGGGCACAGGTTGCGCCACAGGCCGGGAGCGAGGATCAGCAGCATCGGGACGAGCGGCATGATGAGGCGCCAGAACGCGAACAGCGCACCCGCCGGCCGCACGAACAGCATGACGACGACCACGGCGGCGACGGCCACCCCGACGAACCGGACCGCCCGCCACGCCCAGAGCGGGACGCGCGTTGGGATCTCGAGGTAGTTGGGGAAGGGAGAGACCTCGGTGGTGTCGGCTCCGGTCGGCTCGTTCATCGGGGGCACCGGATCATCGCGACAGCCGGCCGACGGACTCGTTGGCGGCCCGGAGGCGTCCGGCGAGCACCCGGGCGAGGTCGAGGACGATGCGCCGCCCGAGCGCCGGGTGGGCCGCCGACAGCGCGTCGAACCCCTCGGGGGCCAGCCGGACCACCTCGGCGTCGGTGACGGCGACGACCTCGGCTGAGCGCGGCCGGCCGTCGAAGAACGAGAGCTCGCCGACGACGGCCCCGGCGGGGAGGGTCGACAGGACCAGGGGGCGCCGCTTGCCGGGGAGGCGGGCCTCGAGCACGCCGCTCGTCACCATGAAGATGGAGGTGTCGGTGTCGCCGATCTCGATCAGGGTCTGCCCCGCCCGGACCCGCCGGACCTCGGAGTGCTCGAGCAGCACGGCGACGTCGTCGACGTCGAGGTCGGCGAGGAACGGGGCAGGGGTCGGAGCCTCCGCCTCGACGTCGCCCGGATAGTCGAAGAACGACGAAGCGGCTCCCACGAAGGCCAGATGCTAGACCTCGTCGTCACGCCCCACCGAGGAGGAGAGGTTCCATGGCCGGACGGCTCGACGGCAAGGTCGCGATCAT
>JAFMJM010000221.1 GCA_017853455.1 Acidimicrobiia bacterium
CTCGCCCGGCTCGAGACCCGGATCATCTTCGACGAGTTCCTCGACCGCTTCCCCGACTACGGCATCGCCACGACGGGGGTCACCCGGATGCGCTCCAGCAACGTGCGCGGGCTCGCGAACCTGCCGATCACGCTCTGATTTCGGGACCTTCGGCCCCGGGACGACACCCGGGGCCGTCGGTACGGTCGGACGACCGCCGAGGGGAGCCCAGTGCACCGAGCCCGTCCGTCCGCCCGAACCTCCTGCGCCCGTCACCGGGGCAACGCCGTCGTGATCGCCGTCGCCCTCGGCGTCGCGACGGTCTTCGGCGCAGCCCTGCCGGCGGCAGCGGTGAGCGCGCAGCCCGGGACGAAGGTGGCCAACGTGATCGCGACAAGGTGGTGGCCGTCCACCCGGAAGACCCTCACCAAGATCCCGGGGGCGGGGTCCCTGAACCTGACCAGGGTGAAGTGCCCGCGTGGCGTTCCCGAAAAGGTCGCCGATCCGGAGGACGCGATCGCCGAGGAGCTCGCGGCGTTCGGGGCAGGCGACGTCGCCCCCACCTTGTCGCGCACCGGCGTGTTCTCGTGCACCGCGAAGCTCGACGGCCAGACGCTGCTCGTGGTCGGCGCCATCTCCCCGAAGAGCCACGCGCACTTCGCCACCGGCAGCCTGATCCTCTCCCCCCGGGAGATCGCCTCCCGGGTCGCCGACGCCTACGCCCAACGGATCGGCGCTCCCACCCAGGCCGTCTGCCCGGGCGACACCGTCCTGGTCGTCCAGCCCGACACCCCGATCGGCTGCCAGGCCCGCGACGTGGCGACCCAGCAGGCCGTCGACGTCGAGGTGAGCGTCGACGGTGCCCTGAACACCACGTTCTCGTTCCCCGGGTGATCCGGCACGGTCCGCCCCGGATGGGGCAGGATGACCGTGTGACCGCCGTCGACCTCACCGACCCGGGCCTCTACCGCACCGGGTTCCCCCACCCCGTCTTCGACCGGCTCCGCGCCGAGGCTCCGGTGTGGCGCCACCCGGACACGCCAGGGACCGATGCGCTCGGCGGATCGTTCTGGGTGCTGTCGCGCCACACCGACGTCCAGGCCGTGAGCCGGGACCCCCAGACCTTCTCCTCGCTCGACGGTCCGGCCCTGCTCGGGACCTCCCCGGAGCGCCAGAGCCGCATGCTCGTGACCATGGACCCGCCCGACCACGTGCGGATGCGCCGGCTCATCAGCGCCGGCTTCACCCCGCGCATGACGGCCCGCCTCGAGGAGCAGGCCCGCGAGTGGGCGGTGGCGATCGTGGAGGGCGCCCTCGCCCGGGGCGACGTCGACTTCGTCGAGGAGGTCGCCTACCAGCTCCCGATGCACATGATCGCCGACATCATGGGCATCCCGGTGGCCGACCGACCGCGGATCTTCGAGCTGGCCGCCACGGTCATCACGGCGCCCGACCCCCGACTCGGCGTCGACACCTCGGCCGCCCTCGACGCCCAGGTCGAGCTCTACACCTACGCCCACGAACTGGGCGCCGAGAAGCGCCGCTGCCCCGCCGACGACGTCTGGACCACGCTCACCGAAGCCGCGGTCGAGCAGCCCGACGGGACGACGACCAGCCTCGAGGAGATCGAGCTCGACCTGTTCTTCCTCCTGCTCACGCTGGCGGGCAGCGAGACCACCCGCAGCGCGATCACCGGTGGCCTCGTGGCGCTGCTCGACCACCCCGACCAGTTGGCGCGCCTCGCCGCCGAGCCCGCGCTCATGTCCGGGGCCGTCGACGAGATCGTGCGCTGGACGTCACCGGTCACCTACTTCCGCCGGACCGTCACGGCCGACACCGAGATCGACGGTGTGCGCATTCCGGCCGGCGACCGGGTGACGTTGTGGTACCCGTCGGCCAACCGTGACGACGCGGTGTTCACCGACCCGCACCGCTTCGACATCACCCGCACCGACAGTGCGCACGTGGCGTTCGGCGGCGGCGGGCTCCACTACTGCCTCGGCGCGAACCTGGCGAAGCGCGAGATCCGGGTCATGTTCGAGGAGATCCTCGCCCGGGTCGGCTCGATCGAGATCACCGGCGAGGCCGAGTGGTCGGTGCAGGGGCTCGGCAACCCCATCACGACGTTCTGCTCGCACCTCCCGGTGCGGCTCAGCCCGCGGTAGCCGTCGGGGTCGGCGGGCCGAAGACGCGGGCCGCCTCGTTCCAGGCGGTCCGGGCGTTCTTCTGCGACCGCGGGACGGCGTACCCGGATCCGTGGACGAGGTCGGCCACCGCCACCACGCCGAAGTTCCCGGCGCTGGCCGGCCGCCGATCGATCCACGGGTAGAACCCGAACGCACCGTTGCCGCTGACGACCCGGATCGCGTCGTCGGGCGACACGACGTCACGCCACACGCCGAGGCCGTACGTGGGGATCCCGGTGGTCTGCACCGCCGGGTCGGCACTCGTGTCGACCCCACGCACCTGGTCGTCCTCGATCGCCGCCACCGATGCCGCCGTGAGGACGCGCCGCCCGGCGGCCGGACCGGTGCGGGCGACCCCGTCGGACGCCAGCATGGCGAGGAACCGCATGTAGTCGTCGGCGGTCGACGTCGCCGACGCCGACGGCACCGGGTGGTCGACCCGGTCGCCGCCGACGGTGACGTCGAAGGCGGTGCGCTCCATGCCGAGCGGGTGGGCGATGCGGTCCTCGAACGCCGCCTCGAACGACCGGCCCGTGAGCACCTCGACGATCCGCCCCGCGACCTCGTAGCCCACCCCCGAGTAGACGAAGCGCCGACCCGGCCGACCGCTCGGTGCCGGGCCCGCGGCCAGGCGCTCGGCGCAGGCCGCCGTGGTGCCGCTCCCCGAGTAGACGCACGCGTCGGCGGTCAGTCCCGAGGTGTGCGAGAGCAGGTGCCGGACCGTCACGGCCGCCTTGTCGCCCCCGAACCCGGGCAGGACGTCGGCCACCGGGGTGTCGAGCGTGAGCCGGCCCTCGTCGACCAGGGACATCACCACCGCCGCGGTCAGCCATTTGCTCGCCGAGGCGATCGGCATGACCGTCCGGGCGGTGATCCCGACGGAGGTCCCGCTCCACGTGCCGTCGCGCCCCGCGAGCAGCACCCCGCCGTCGAGGTCGTCGTGGCGCACCCGCCGCTCGAGCTGCGCCGCCGCCTTCGAGAGGTCGGGGGTGAACTCGCCGGCCCCCACCGGGACCGCCCCGAGGGTCGTCCCCGCGACGGCCAACGTCGTGATCGAGATGGCGCCGAGTGACCGTGGCCACCACCGTCGTCGCATGCACCCAGTCTGGCCGTCGCCACGGTCGGGTCCGGGGCGCCGGTTCGGATGTGGCAGATTCTCCCCACCGCCCGGCCGGGCGGACCCGACCCAGGAGGCACCGTGCTCGCCGACCGCTTCGATCTCACCGGACGGGTCGCCGTCGTCACCGGCGCCGGCCGCGGCATCGGCGCCGCCCGCGCCCGCGCCCTCGCCGAGTACGGCGCCGACGTCGCCCTGACCGCCCGCACCGAGGACCAGCTCCGCGCGGTCGCCGACGACATCGAGGCGATGGGCCGGCGGGCCCTGGTGTTCCCGGCCGACGTCAGCGACCTCGACGTGCTCCCCCGCTTCGTGGAGGCGACCGTGGCCGAACTCGGGCGCCTCGACGTGGTGATCAACAACGCCGGTGGTTCGATGCCCCAGCCGTTCCTCGACACCACCGTGAAGGCGTTCGAGGGGGCGTTCCACTTCAACGTGAGCACCGCCTTCGCCCTCACCCAGGCGGCCACCCCCCACCTGCTCGAGAGCGGCCACGGGGCCGTCGTCAACATCTCGTCGGTGATGGGCCGGGTGCGCGACCGCGGCTACGCCGCGTACGGCACCGCCAAGGCGGCGCTGGCGCACCTGACCCGCCTGCTCGCCGCCGACCTCGCTCCGAAGGTGCGGGTCAACGCCATCTCGGTGGGTTCGGTCGCGACCTCGGCGCTCGAGATCGTGCTGACCATGGACGCCCTGCGCACCGAGATGGTCGAGAAGACGCCGCTGAAGCGCCTCGGCGAGCCCGACGACATCGCCCTGGCGGCGCTGTACCTGGCCTCCGACGCGGCGTCGTTCGTGACCGGCAAGGTCTGGGAGGTCGACGGCGGCATCGAGGCCGCCAACCTCGGCCTGAACCTCCCCGACCTCTGACCCGTTGTTTGGGCGATTGTGGGGCCTCTGGCCCCCACAATCGCCCAAACAACGGGGTGGGGAGAGTCGGTCACCGACCCACGTGCACGGGTCGAGCGACGGACGCCTGGGTTACGCTCGGCGCTGGCGCCCGTAGCTCAGAGGACAGAGCGGCGGCCTTCTAATCCGCTGGTCGGTGGTTCGAATCCACCCGGGCGCGCCGC
>JAFMJM010000021.1 GCA_017853455.1 Acidimicrobiia bacterium
GCGGCTCCGGTGGTCGAGGTGCCGGTGGCTCCCGTTCCGGTGGCTGCGGTGCCGGTGGCTGGGGTGCCGGTGGCTCCCGCTCCGGTGGCTGCGGCTGCGGTGGTCGAGGTGCCGGTTGCTCCGGCTCCGGTCGAGCCCGCTCCGGTGGCCGTGACCGCTCCGGTCGCCGAGCCGGTCGTCGCCGAGCCGGTGGTGGCCGCCGCGCCCGAGGCGGTCACCAGCCCGGCGGCGGCTCCCGAGGCGCCGAAGGCGAAGCGGTCGTTCCCCGTGGCCGCCGTGCTCGAGATCCTCGCGGTGTTGCTGCTCCTGGCGTTCATCCTCTTCCGCCTCAGCTGAGCGGAACCGCGGTGTCCACCGACGTCCTCACGCCGGCGGCGTCCGACCGTCAGCCCCGGCGCATCAAGTCGGTCAGCAGCCGCGTCGACCGGTGGTTCGACCGCATCACCCTGAGCTCGGGCCTGTTCGTCCTGGTCCTGTTGATCCTGGTCGGGGTCTTCCTGCTCCAGCGCAGTCGCATGGCCCTGAGCGAGAGCGGCCTGTCGTTCTTCACCCGCGAGGGCTGGCGTACCGACGTGCGCCCACCGGAGATCGGGGTGCTCGGACTCCTCACCGGAACGGTCATCGTGGCGACGATCGCCGTGACGTTCGCGGTCCCGCTCGGGGTCCTGTCGGCGCTGTTCATCACCGAGTACACCTCGGCCCGCTTCCGGGGGTACCTGACCAGCATGGTCGACCTGTTGGCGGCGATCCCGAGCCTCATCTTCGGCTTGTGGGGCTTCTTGTACCTGTCGCCGCAGATGGCACCGCTCTCGGAGTGGATCGCCCACAACTTCGGGTGGATCCCGATCTTCTCGGTCGACAAGGGCGCCCGGTACACGAGCTCGATGTTCATCGCCGGGACCGTCGTGGCCCTGATGGTGGTGCCGATCATCGCGTCGGTCGTCCGTGAGGTCTTCGCCCAGACGCCACCGGGGGAGAAGGAAGCCGCCCTGGCCCTCGGCAGCACCCGCTGGGGCATGATCAAGACGGTCGTCCTGCCGTTCGGCAAGGGCGGGATCATCGGCGGCTCGATGCTCGGACTCGGTCGGGCGCTCGGCGAGACGATCGCCGTGGCTCTCCTGTTGCCCCAGGTCCCGGAGATCACGGCGAAGATCCTCCAGACCGGTGGGGCCACGGTGTCGGGCTTCATCGTGCTGCGGGCCGGCGCCGACGCCTTCACGACCTCGGGCCTGATGGCCGCCGGCCTGGTGCTCTTCCTCATCACCCTCGGGACCAACATGATCGCGTCGGTCGTGGTCTCGCGGAGCCGGTCCGGCGCCGGGGTGGACCTGTGACGAGCATCGTGACGCCCCCGCCCGTGTCCGATCCGCCGGTCGCGGACCGCCCCGAACCGGTGGTCACCGCCGCCGGCGAGCCGCCGCGGCCCGGCGCGACGACCAGGACGACGGCACCGCCGCGCCCGACGCCCCCCAACCGGGTTCCGCGGCGCGTCCGTGACTTCACGCTGACCGACGTCCTCGTCATCGCCGGGTGCGCCGTCAGCGCCGTGGCGCTGACCTGGTTGATCTTCACCGTGCTCACCGGCGGCACCGGCTGGCTCGGGTTCGTCGTCACGGCGTACTTCACGTTCCTCCTCCTGCTCTTCTTCGTCACCAACGACCAGCTGGGACGCTCGGTGGCCGCGGACCGGGTCGTGACGGTGGTGATCGTCACCAGCGCCGTCCTGCTGCTGATCCCGCTGGTGTTCCTCGTGGTGTACCTGATCACCCGCGGACTACCGGCGCTCCGCCTCACCTTCTTCACCGAGGACCAACGTGGGGTGACGCCGGTCATGCCGTCGTCGGCGGGTGGCGGCGCGCACGCGGTCATCGGGACGATCGAGGAGGTCGGCCTGGCGTTGCTCTTCTCACTGCCCCTCGGCCTCAGCGCGGCCATCTTCCTCAACGAGTCGCGGAGCCGCTGGCGGCGGGTCGTCCGGATCTTCGTCGACGCCATGAGCGGACTGCCATCGGTCGTGGCCGGCCTGTTCATCTTCGCGGTGCTGATCCTGCCCTACGCGAAGAAGATCGAGCTGTTCTCCTACAACGGCTTCATGGCCGCCCTCGCGCTGTCGATCATCATGTTGCCGACCATCACCCGGACGGTCGAGGTCGTCCTGCGGCTCGTCCCCGACGGTCTCCGCGAGGCCGGGCTGGCGTTGGGCGCCAACCGGGCCCGCATGGTCTGGTCGGTCGTGCTGCCGACCGCCCGGACAGGGATCTCGACCGCCGTGGTCCTCGGCATCGCCCGGGCCGTGGGCGAGACCGCGCCGCTGATCTTCACCGCCTTCGGCTACGACCTCATGAACGCGAACCCGTTCAAGGGCTCGCAGGAGTCGCTGCCGCTGTTCGTGTACCGCAACATCCGCAAGCCCGACGTCTCGGCGATCGAACGGGGCTTCGCCGGTGCGCTGGTGCTCATGATGCTCGTCATCGCCTTGTTCGTCCTGGCCCGGTTCATCGGTCGTGACCGATCGAAGTCCCGGAACCGCAAGGCGGCCCGGCGGATGCGACGGACCAGGGAGGTACGGACGTGACCCAGGCACTGACGCCCGACGGGGTGATGAACGGGAACGAGCCGCCGGTGGTCGAGCCGGTGGTGGTCGAGCCGGTGGTGGTCGCCGAGCAGCCAGCAGCCATCGCCGAGCCGACTGAACCGACCGTGCAGGTCGGAGCGGCCGCCGTCACCGAGGCACCGCCGACTCGCGAGCCGGTCCGGTTGATCGGTGGTCCGCCGCCGGGTCCGGCCACGCTCGTCGCCGACGACGCGTGTGCGTGGTTCGGGACGCGGCTGGTGCTCGAGGGTGTCGACCTCGTGATGCCGGCGGGCATGGTCACCGCGTTGATCGGACCGTCGGGCTGCGGGAAGTCGACGTTCCTCCGGATGCTCAACCGCATGCACGAGTTGGTGCCGAGCGCGGCGTTCGCCGGACACATCCGGCTCGACGGTGACGACATCTACGACGCGAAGATCCGGGCCCAGGACGTGCGCAAGCGCATCGGGATGGTGTTCCAGAAGCCCAACCCGTTCCCGGCGATGAGCATTCGCGAGAACGTGCTCGCCGGACTCAAGCTCGCCCGCGTCAAGTGCTCCGACAAGGACGGCCTGGTCGAGCAGTCGCTGATCCGGGCGGGCCTCTGGCGGGAGGTCAAGGACCGCCTCTCGTCCCCGGGTGGTGCGCTGTCGGGTGGTCAGCAGCAGCGCCTCTGCATCGCCCGCTCCCTGGCGGTCCAGCCCAACGTCCTGCTGATGGACGAGCCCTGCTCCGCGCTCGACCCGACGTCGACCGGCCGGGTCGAGGAGACCATCGCCGAGTTGCGGGACCAGGTGACGATCGTGATCGTCACCCACAACATGCAGCAGGCCCAGCGCGTGTCGGACTTCTGCGCCTTCTTCCTCGCCGGTGAGAACGAGCCCGGCCGGGTCGTGGAGCAGGGCCCGACCGAGGTCATGTTCTCGTCGCCCGTCGATCCCCGGACGCTGGCCTACGTGCAGGGTCGGTTCGGATGAGGTGGCCGGGCCGCCTGGTGCTGGTGCTGGCGGCTCTGCTGGTCGCCCTGGGAGTGGCCGCGCCGGCCGGCGCGACCCCCGCCCGGGCCAACGGCTCCGGCTCGACCTACGTCGCGCTGGCGATGCAGCAGTGGGTGGCCGACGGTCAGTCTGCCGGCCTGTCGATCAACTACCTACCCACCGGCTCGCCCGACGGACTCACGTCGTTCGCTGGCGGGCTGACCGACTTCGCCGGCACCGAGGCCGAGTTCTCGGCCCTGGGTGGAGAGGGCGGCGCCGACCCGGGCCTCGGACGCGGGTACCAGTACGTGCCCGACGTCGCCGGGGCGATCGCGGTGATGTACAACGCCGTCGACAAGGCGGGCAACAAGGTCGACTACCTCCACCTCTCGCGGCGGACCATCGCCCGCATCTTCACGGGTGACATCACGAAGTGGTCCGACCCGGCGATCACGGCGGAGAACAACGGTCTGGTCCTGCCCGATCAGCCGATCACGGTCGTGTACCGGGCGGGGCAGTCGGGGACGACCGCCCTGTTCTACGACTTCGTCCAGAACGTGGCCCCCGACGTGTTCACGCCGTGGGCCCGGTCCCACCGGCTGCCGACGTCGGTGCGGATCATCCAGCTCGACAGCAGCCCGGACTTCGCGCCGAAGACCCTGGCCCTGACCGGCTCCGACCAGATCGCCCAGTTCGTGGCCAGCCCGGGCGGGCTCTGGTCGATCGCCTACGACGAGTTCGGCTACGCGCTCACCTACGGCGCGTCGGCGGCGTGGGTCCAGAACCAGTCGGGGAACTACGTCCTGCCGTACGCGGAGAACATCTCGTCGGCCCTCGAGGGTGCGACCCTGCGTCCCGACCTCAGTCAGGAACTGTCGGGCGTCTACAACAGCCCGAACGCCGACGCGTATCCGATCTCGGCCTACAGCTACATCGTGACGATGTGCAAGGCGGTCGGCGACCGACCCACCTGCAAGGGCCCGTACCCGAACCCGGGCATCTCGGAGACGTTCACCAAGTGGCTCCGCTACATCGCCTGCGACGGTCAGGTGAACATGGCCCGGATCGGCTACTCGCCGCTGCCACCGAACCTGTCGCAGGAGGTGGCGAACTCCATCGCCCGGCTCACCGGGACTGCCCCCGAGGTCCTCGACGCCGGCAACTGCGCCAATCCCCGCTTCTCCGGCAACTTCGGGGGTGGCCCGCCGCCACCGCCCGACCCGCTCGCCGGTGGGAAGACCCCCGACGCAGCTGCCGGCCCGACCGGTGACGCCACAACCGTGGCGGATGCGGCCGCCGCCACCGGTTCGGCCAGGACCGCGGCCTCGGCGGCGAAGTCGGCCAAGGGCGGGAGCGCGACCTGGCGGGTGGCGGCACCGGTGGCGTACGACCGACCGGGCCTCGCGAAGCCGTCGTCGTGGCCGCTGATCGCGCTCCTCGGGTTCGTCGTCGTGCCCCCCGTGGTGGTCACGGTCGTGCGCCGGGTCCGGCGCACGTCGACGTCCGCCTGACCCGCACGGTCGATCCCGCTGGTCGCGCGCGATCCGCTCGACACCCTGACGGTTTCGGTCGGGTTCACCCGTCATTCATGCACGTGACGGAACACCCAACGAGGTGACGCGCACGCGTTGTGCGGGAGTTCGCCCAGGCTTCACGCGTTGCCGGTCGATCGTTTCGGGACGAATCCGCATGATGGGGGGCGTCGGCGGAGCGCCGACCGGGGGCCCGATCCGGTCCTCGCAACACCCTCGGAAAGGACGTTCCCCTTGCGACGCTCCCTCTTCAAGCGGGCGCTCGGTGCGGGCATGATCGTGGCGTCGACCGCCTCGATCGCGTTCGCCACCGCGCCGTCCGCACACGCGGTCGTCGGTCCAAACACCGACGTCATCGCGGCGGCGGGATCCGACACCACGCAGGACGTGATGACGGCCATCCTCAACGCCGACGGCACGACCGGCAAGACGTTCAACGTCAAGGCCGGCAACTTCCAGAGCACGCCGCTCACCGTGACGGCGGACTCGTACTGCAACGCGAAGACCTACCGCAACGCCAAGACCGGCTCGTGGCCGGCCACCGGCGCCGGGCAGTCGGCCGGGGAGCTCCCCGCCCCCGACGGCTCCGGTGAGGGCCGGACGGCGCTGCAGAACAGCATCAACGCCGCCGCTCCGTTCAACGGCGGTGGCATCGAGGCGGCCCCCAACGGCTGCATCGACATCGCCCGCTCGTCGGGCTACTCGGCCACGTTCCTCACGGGGAACTCCGAGTTCTACGCCTTCGGGATCGACGCCCTGACCTGGGGCACCTCGAGCCTGAACGCGCCGGCGGTGCTCACCCAGTCGCAGCTGCAGGGGATCTTCAACTGCACCTACACCGACTGGAGCCAGGTGGGTGGCCAGGCCGGTCCGATCCAGCGGGTGATCTTCCAGTCCGGGTCGGGCACGAACTCGTTCTTCCAGTCGAACCTCCTCGGTGGCATCGACCCGTCGACGATCTCGTCGGCGTCGTGCCCGGCGGCGGTGCGCATCCAGGAGAACCAGTGGTACGACATGTACCACGGCTCGAACACCTACGGCGGTGGCACCGGCTCCGCCGCCCAGTACCCCAACGCGATCGGTCCGTACTCGGCCGGCAAGTGGGCGTACCAGGCGGGTCACGACACCAACCCGACCGTCGACCTCCGTGCGGGCTTCCGGCCCGGCGCCCTGCGGGTCGACACCGGGTCCACCTCGTCCCCCGTGTGGGCGGTGTCGTGGAACGGCTCGGCCTTCCAGCTCAACAACTCGACCGTCGTGGGCAACACGGCGCCCTCGCCCCGGTCGGAGAAGTTCACCACCACGAGCGGCTCGTCGCTGGTGACCCTGGTCCGTTCGACCTCGTCGGCCACGGTCAACATCTCGAACGGCTCGTTCCTCATCACGGCCACGGCGGGCACCTTCTCGAAGGCCAACGTCGGCAACACCATCTCCGGGACCGGCATCGGCTCGGGGGCGACCATCACCGGCTTCTCCACCGACGGGGTCACCGACACCGTCACGGTGTCGGTGAAGTCGACGGCCACCACGGCGGGGGTCACCGCCACGGTGTCGTCGTCGCTGCTGCCCTCCGACGCCGGCGCGACCCTCTCGGGCAACGGCAACATCCCGGCCGGCACGAAGATCGACTTCATCCTGAGCGGCACCCAGGCGATCCTGTCGGCCAACGCCACGGCCGCCGGCACGGGCGTCGCGACCACCATCACCCCGGTCGGTCAGGTCAAGGAGAAGACGGTCTCGTCGACGGCGTCGAACGCGACCCTCACCGGCACCGCCGGTGACTTCGCGGCCACCGACGTCGGCAAGTCGGTCGACGGTGCGTGCGTCAACGGCGGCACGACCATCACGGCGGTCGCCGGCGACGGCTCGACGGCGACGATCTCGCCCTCGGCCAAGTCCACCAGCGGCACCTGCGCCGTCAAGGTCGGCTTCACCGCCATCAGCGTCGGCAACATCCAGAACACCACGGGCACCGTGGCTCCCTTCCCGGGTGCGCGGTTCGTGTACAACGTCCTGGCGAAGACCTCGCCGTCGTACACCCAGGCCCGTGCGCTCGTCGGCTACCAGGACACCGCAGCGGGTGCCAAGAGCAGCCTCTGCAGCGGTGGGCACGACTCCACCGCCGGTGGTGCCGACGACATCATCGCCGACAACGGCTTCCTGCCGGTCCCGGCGCACACCTCGGCCGGTGGCAACACCGGTGTGACCTGCTACGTGTTCACGCCCTGATCGAGGGCTGAACCCGCCCGGCACCGCCGGGGGCCACCGCTGGGCGGTGGTGGCCCCCGGCCCCGGGTCGGGTAGCTGCACCACCTCGCCCTCCCCCCAAGATCCAGTTCCATCACCCCTGCATCCCCCAGAGGAGGATCAGTGTTGCGAATCACGCCTCGCCTCCGGGGTCGCAAGGCACTCGCTGCCCTTGCGATCGCCGTCGGCCTCGGGACCACCGTGGGGCTGGCGACGCCGGCCGGTGCGGTGGCGGGCATCGGTCCGGTGCCCGCACCCGCGAACACCACCACCATCACCTACTCGACCCCGGTGACGGGTCTGGTGGCCGGCAACAGCGTCGGCTTCACCGTCAACACCTCGTCGCCGGCGACCCTCAACAAGGTGCACGCCAAGATCTGCGCCACCGGCAACAGCACCTACAGCACCACGACCTTCGGCTACTCGGGCCCGAGCGGGACGCGCTGCGTCTACGGTGCGGGTGTCACCTCGGGCAGCCTCTCGGGCATCCAGTCGGGCTACCAGCTCGGCCCGATCCCGTACTCCTCGGTGACCACCTCCGGTGCGCTGTCGTTCTCGGCCGGCACCGGCACGGTCTCGTGGACCAACGCCAACGGCAACAACGGTGGTCCGCTCACCTGCGACGCCACCCACAACTGCGACCTGGTCGTGAACGTGGGTCTCACCGGTGACGCCAGTGCCACCGACACGTGGTTCATCCAGCCGCTGACCTTCGCCGGTAGCCCGAGCGCCCCGACGGTCTCGAGCGTCGTGGCGGGCAACGGCCAGGCCACGGTGAACTACAACCTGCTCGCCTCGGGTTCCGCCAGCGGCAACGCCCTGGTGAGCAAGTACACGGTGCACGCACAGCCCAAGGTCTACAGCGCAGGGGCCTGTGCCGCGTCGGGCGACACCCACGACGTGGACGTGACCACCGGCTACGTGGCGGGCTCGTCGGCAGTGACCGGCACCTCGGCGCTGGTCACCGGGCTCACGAACTTCTGTGAGTACAACTTCACCGTGACGGCGCAGAACACGGCGTCCGACAACACCACCCACTTCACGAGCTCGGCGTCGAGCGCCTCGGCGGCGACCCCGGCCTCGGGTGGTCCGGCCACCGTCAACGCGGCACCCGGTGACTCGTCGGTCAACCTCTCGTGGGCGGCCGTCTCGGGTTCGGTCATCGACTACAAGGTGAGCGTCTCCCCCAACCCGGCCAGCGGCCCGTGCGCCTCGGGGTCGTGCCTGGTGGGCGGGACCGGCACCACGTACAACGTGACCGGCCTCACCAACGGCACCCCGTACACCTTCACGGTCCAGGCCAAGCTCACGGGCGGCTACTTCAGCAACCCGTCGGGCAGCGTCTCGGCCACCCCCAACGGCGCCATCATCACGCAGAGCATCTCGGTCATCAAGCCCGGGAGCCAGCTGGTGCTGAGCCAGTACTGCTCGGGTTCGCCGACCAACGTGATCGGGCAGTTCGACCCGACCAACAACAGCGGCAACTCGGGCCCGGTGCCCAACACGAACTGCTCGATCACCATGAGCGGTCCGCGTGACAACAAGGTGCAGGCCAACGCCATCACCACCGACTCCCGTTCCGTCAACGACGCCGGGATCTCCACCAGCGTCACCGTCACCTCCGACGACGCCGGGTTCAAGGCCAACGACCTCAACCAGGTCGTGACCGGCGACTGCATCCCCTCCGGGACCCGCATCGCCACCGTCGTCAGTGCCTCCCAGGTGACGCTGAGCAACGCCACGACCTGCACCCTGAACGGTGCCGTCCTCGCCATCTCCGGCAAGACGGTCAACTTCGGGACGGTCTCGGGCCTCGGCATCACCGCCGACGCCTCGGCGTACGCGGCCGGCTCGCACGTCGGTCACGGCATCGAGGGTCCGCAGATCCCGGGTGGCTCGACCATCGTGGCCGTCCCGGCGGCGTCGTACATCGACGTCTCGCAGCCGGCCAACGGTGCCGCCAACGTCACCACCACCCGTGAGTGGCTGTCGGCGGCCACCAAGCCGCAGATCGTGTCGACCGGTCCGGACGCCGGTAAGTACTTCAAGGCGGTCGGCGTCATGAACCAGGTGTTCGTGTCGGACGACCGGGCGGCCGACACCGGCTGGACCATCACCGGCCAGGCGAGCACCTTCACCGACGGCTCGAGCCACTCCTTCAGTGGCAACAACCTCGGGTGGAAGCCGCGGGTGAGCACCCAGTCGAGCTCGTTCGGCGGGTACACCATGGCCGTCACCGCCGGACCGAAGGTCGCCGTCGCCGACGCCAACGGGCTCGGCACCGGCACCACCACCAGCACCGACTCCCTGCAGTCGGGCACGGTGGCCGGCAAGACCCTGGCCTACGCCAACGGCGGCTCCGGACTGGGCATCGCCCGGCTCGACGCCGACCTGACGCTGGCGATCCCGCTGAACCTGCCGGGTGGCACGTACGCCGGGACGCTG
Organism: Acidimicrobiia bacterium; assembly: GCA_017853455.1. Taxonomy (GTDB): domain Bacteria; phylum Actinomycetota; class Acidimicrobiia; order IMCC26256; family PALSA-555; genus CAIUKV01. The sequence goes on from JAFMJM010000021.1 coordinate 9,774, forward strand.
ACCCTCACGGCCATCTGATCCGGCTGTCGGAACTTCCCCGGGGCTTCGCCTGGAGTTCACGGGGAGTTCGGGGAGTGACCACGGGGCGGGGAGCACAATGCTCCCCGCCCCGCTCCCGTCTCCACGTCTCCGGGAAGGCACCGCGATGACCCACCACAACCGGCGCCGGCGTTCGGCCCCGATCCTGGCCGTCCTCGTGCTGCTCGGCCTGACGCTGCTGGCGGGTGGGGCCCGACCGGCGGGTGCCGCTCCCGACCCCCTCACCGACCCGCGTCCGCCCGGCATGTTCCTCGAGGCCTGGTCGCTCTCGCCGTCGGGCGTCGACCCGACCGAGCCGGGCAGTCGGGCGTTCCTGGCCTACTCGCTCGACCGGGGTGCCTCGACCAGCGATTCGGTGACCCTCTGGAACTACAGCGACGTCGCGCTCACCTTCCACGTCTACGCCACCGACGCGTTCAACAACCAGGACGGCGAGTTCGCGCTCCTGCCCGGCGACGCGGACCCCCAGGCCGCCGGATCGTGGATCACGCTCTCGACCAACTACGTGACCGTGGCGCCCCAGACCCGGGCCGAGATCCCGATCACGATCAGCGTGCCGAAGGACGCCACGCCCGGTGACCATGCGGCCGGGATCGTGGCGTCGGTTCCCACGCCCACCGTGGGCGCCGACGGGTCGCGGGCGGTCGTCGACCGCCGGACCGGCACCCGCGTCTACGTGCGGGTGTCGGGCACGGTGCAGCCACAGCTCGTCGTCGAGCGGATGCACGCCTCCTACTCGGGTTCGGTCAATCCCATGGGCGGTCACCTCACCGTCGACTACACCGTGCGCAACCTCGGCAACACCCGGATGTCGGCGCGGCAGGTCCTGCGGGCGTCCGACGTGGTCGGCCGGACCGTCTCGCAGGTCGAGGGCAAGCGGCTCCAGGACATCCTCCCCGGGGCGGCGGTGCGTCAGCACGCCGTGCTCGACGGGGTGCCGGCGTTCCTCCGTGCTGCCGCGACGGTCGACCTCCGGCCGGTGGCTCCCTCGACCGGGACGACCGACGACCTGCCTCCCGTCGAGTCGTACTCGGCCCACGCCTGGGCGGTTCCGTGGTCGGTGCTGCTGGTGCTGGTGGTGGTCGCCGCGGCCTGGCGCATTCGCCGTCGGTTGCGGCGCCGATCGGGGCCCCCGCGTCCGGGCGGCGGGAATCCGCCGCCCGCGCCGACCGAGCCGCCCCGGGTGGCGGCGGTCCGGTGAGGCGGCGACACCCGCTCGTCCGACTGGTGATCACCGGCCTGGGCGTGGGGGTGTTCGGGATCCTGGTGTCGGCGACACCGGCGCAGGCCGACGGACCGATGATCGAGGTGACCCCTGCGTCGACGTCACCCGGCGACAGCGTGCTGGTCGAGCTGAACGGTTGGCCCGGCACCGTGGCGACCGCGCAGGTGTGTGGCAACGGCGCCCGGCGGGGATCGACCGACTGCGACCAGGTGGGTGCCGAATCGATCCGCGTGCCCGCCTCGGGCCGCGAGTTCGTCCGGGTACGCGTGCAGGAGCCGCCCGTGGGCTGCCCGTGCGTGATCCGGGTGTCGACGGTCCGGGGTGACGTCGTGCGCACCGCCCCGATCACGGTCGACGGTGTGCCCGACGGCGTCGACCTGGCGCCGGTCGAGGTGTCGCCGGCCGCGGCGTCCGTACGGATCCGGGCCACCGTCGTCGGCGCCGGGGGAGTCCTCGGGAAGGTCGGCCGTGCCTTCGGCGTCGGTGGACGGAGCCTCGTGCTCACGGTCCACGACGGCTCGGCGGTCGCGGCCACCGGCCTGCGCTTCGTCGGCACCGTCGGTCGCCCGGGCGGGTCGGGCACCCCGCTGAGCCGCGTCGTCCCCGACGTGGCGCCCGGCGCCACCGTGACCACGCGGATCCCGCTGTCGTCGCCGTTCCCACCGTGGGCCGATCTCGAGGTGCGGGGGGTGGTGGCCGGGTTCGACGTCCCCGTGCCCGTGCGGACCTCGACCACGTCCGACCCGTGGGCCGCCGAGCTCGCGGTGCCGCTGGTGCTGCTCGGGCTGGCCCGCGTCGCCCGCCGTTCGGCGCGCCGGGCGGAGCCCGAATCGTCGGTCGGCGGGACCACCCCCGGTGGGGTCGTCGCCGCACCCGCCACTCCCCAGGTCGCCACGGAGTGTTCACCTGGCGTTGGCGTGGTCGACGATCCCCATTGGGAGTCGGTTCCTTACCATCCGGAATCGGCGCCGGGGCCGGGTGCGGATCCCGTACCGGTCCGGCATCCCGAATTCGTGTGACCCGGAGGGTCAGGTGGAACGCACGCAGCCGCACGTCGATCGTCGAGGAGTCGCCCGGGTCCGCGGGTTCCTCGCCGCCCTGGCCGGGATCGCGGCCGTCGTGGTCCACGTGGCGTGGGCACCCGCCGCTCCGATCGGGCCGACCCCGTCGACCTCCTACGCGGCGATCGCGTTCTCCACGGCGGTCGATGGTCTGTCCGACGGCTCGACCGTCTCGTTCACCGCCACCACCAGTGGTGCCGTGACCCTCAACAAGGTCGAGGCCAAGATCTGCAAGACCGGGTACTCCACGTACACGGCGAGCCAGTACGGCTACTCGGGCGCCAACGGCCTCCGGTGCGTGTACCAGCCGGGGATCACGGCGGGTGCGTTCACCGGCGGGTCGTACCGACTCGACCCGATCCCGTTCTCGTCGGTCCAGACGTCGGGTCTGCAGTCGATCAGCGTCGGAACCGGCACGGTCACCTGGACCAACTCGAACGGCTACGGCCCGACGTCGCTCACCTGCGACAGCGCCAACCCGTGCGACCTCGTGGTCAACGTCGGCCTCACCGGTGACAGCATCACCGACACCTACTTCATCCAGCCGCTGACCTTCGGCGGCGGCGGTGGAACCACCACGACCTCGTCGACCACGAGCTCGACCACCACCACGAGCTCGACCAGCACGACGAGCACCACGTCGACCTCGACGACCAGCACGACCAGCACGACCTCGACGACGGTCGCCCCGACGACCACCACCTCGCCGGCTCCCACCACCACCACGACCGCGCCGGGCTCCGTGTCGCCGTCGACCGCGGCCCCGGGCGGGATCATCACGGTGCAGTCGACGGGGTGGAAGCCCAGCACCACCGTGGCCGCGGTCCTCCACTCCGACCCGGTCGCGCTCGGCACCCTCACCGCCGACGACGCCGGTGCGGCCACCGCCCGCTTCAGCATCCCCGCCAACGTCCCCACCGGCAGCCACACGATCGAGCTGGCCGGTCAGGACCCGGCCGGCCTGCCCCGAACGGTCTCCATCCCGATCGCGGTCTCCACGACCGGGGGCGGCGGATCCGGCGTGCTGGCCTTCACCGGTGCCCACGCCCGGGACCTGACCTCGCTGGCGCTGCTCATGGTCGCGGCCGGTCTGTTCGTCCTGGGTCGACTGGCCCGCCGGCGGGACGCCGTTTCCTGATGTCCCTCCGGGCCCGAGTCGCGCTCCTGGCGCGCCGGCATCGCGGACTGGTCGCCGGGCTCCTGGCGATCCTGCTGGTGGCCGGGGTGGCGTGGCAGGCGTCGGCCGACAACTCGCTGCCGGCCCCGGGCTGGGTGGTGACCGCCACGCCGACGACCGGCCTGCTCGACGGTGATCCGGTGACGGTGAACATCCGGGCCAATCCCGACGTGAGCGTGTACCGGATCTCGGTGCGCCAGTGCGTGCTCGACGCGTCGTACACGGTGGAGCTCGACGTGAGCGCACGATCGGGCAAGTGCCCGGTGGCACCCGTGTCGTCGTCGGGTGACCTCGTGACGGGCAAGACGGCGGCCAACGGCCTCATCTCCTCGGCGCGGACCTCGGCCGGTGCCGACGTCACGTTCCGGGTCGGGGTCGGAACCACGAACTGGGACACGCCGACCGGTCAGGCGACGTTGACGTGTGACATCACGACCCGCTGTGGGTTGGTCGTCCTCGTCGAGGTCGGCCCCGACGTCCTGTTCCAGGTCTTCCCGTTGACGTTCACCGACGCCGACCCGATCGTGGCCTGCGGCGGGCTGGCCGGCGGGAGGCTCCAGGCCGCGTCGTCCGACGAGCTCGCCGACGCCTGGGCCGGATGGACCCGCGACTACTGCGCGACGACGGGTTCGCTCGCGCCGACCACCAACGCCTTCACGGGCGAGGGGGCCGCGGTGACCGGCTACCTCGGCCAGGGTGTCGACCTGGCGTACGGCTCGGCCGGGCTCGACCCCGCCAACGGGATGGTCGTCAACGGCACCGGGACCCGCGCCACGGTCGCCGTGCCGGTGGCGGTGAACGCAGCCGTCCTGGCGGTCGGCGGCGGGAAGCGGCGGATCGTCGACGGCAACCCGGCCGACAAGGCGCCGTACCCCGTGCTCCAGGTGACGCCCGGTCAGGCGGCGGCCCTGCTCGGGAACGGGATCGCCGGGCTCCAGGACGACCGGTTGCCCTACCGGGCCTCGATCCTGGCCCAGAACCCGGCCCTCGACGGCGTCGCCTACTGGACGGGCGCGAACGTGCAGGCGCCGTCGCTGCCGCTGACGTCGGTGTTCCTGCTGTCGAAGTACTTCACGACGGTCGCGCCCCAGGACTGGGTCTACCGCCGCGACGATCCCCCGTCGGTGCGCGGTGCCACCGCGAGTCTGGCCGCAGCGGTGCCGCCCTTCGCCGACACCGCGCTCATCACCGGACGTCCCGCCCTCGGCAAGACCGCACTGGCCGCATCGCTCAACGACCCCGACGGTCCGCTGTGGGTGTTCACCGACCGGGCCACCGCGGCTTCGCTGCACCTCGTGCCGGTCGCCCTGCAGAACCCGGCCGGCACCGACTTCGTCAGCCCCGACGCGGACACGATGGCGGCGGCGGTCGGAACCATGCGGGCCGATGCGCAGGGGGTCCTGCAGCCGGTGTTCCAGGCGCCGTCCGCCTCGGCCGGACTGGGCACACCCGTCGTCAACCCCTACCCGCTCACATACGTCGAGTACGCGTTCGTGCCGGCCGAGCCACTGGTCGATCCGGCGACGTGTGGCCTGCGTACCGCGTCGCAGCAGGTCCTGAAGGACTGGTTGACCTACCTCACGGGCCCGGGCCAGTCGAAGCTGGCGGCCGGACTGATCCCACTCACCGACGGACTCCGCGAGCAGGCCGCGGCGGCGATCGCCAAGGTCGGCGCCGCACCACTGACGGGCCCGTGCGCGAACCAGGCACCGGACGTGCCTCCGGTGGTACCCCCGGCGGGCCCGTCCGCCCCGCTCCCGGTCACCCGGGCCCTGACGTCGCCGCTGGCGGCCGCTCCCGTCGTCGCGTCGGCGGCGGCGGTCGACGCGAAGAAGACCTCGGAGGTCGTGATCCCGGCGTTCGCCGGCCGGCGCGGTCTCGACTCGTGGGGTGGGGTGGTGGCGATCGGCGGCATCGTCGTGATGATGACCCTGGCCGCGTGGACCGCGGCCGGGGGTGCCGCCGGCGCGGGTGCCGTGGGCGCCGCGGGTTCGACGGCGCTCACGCCCCGACGACTCGTCGGGCTGGTGGCGATGTGGACCGGTGTGAGCGTGGCGGCGCTCGGACTCGTCTTCTTCCAGCTCGGTCCCGTGATGGCCGAACGCGATCAACGGTCGTTGCTCGCCGACTACCGGGTCGAACTGCGTCAGGGATCGTTCGCCGGCGAGACCCTGGCCGGCGCCACGACCACGACGGACCGGGCGCCCGAGCGCGGATCGCCGGTCGCGATCCTGGAGATCGGTCGGATCGGGGTCCAGGACGTCGTGCTGGAGGGCGCGACGGCTTCGGTCACCCGGTCCGGGCCGGGGCACGTGCCCGGAACGGCGGGTCTCGGGCAGCCCGGGAACAGCGTGGTCGTCGCCCGGCGCAACGGGTACGCAGCGTCGTTCGCAGGGTTGCAACGCCTGCGCGGTGGTGACCGGATCGTCGTCACCACCGGTCAGGGTCAGTCGGTCTACGAGGTCGACGGCGTCTGCGCCAAGGAGGTCGAGGCCGATCCGCCGGGCCCGGCGATCTCCACGGGACCCGTGGCGACCAAGCGCGCACCGGGAACCGCGGACTGCCCGGCGCTCCCGACGAAGACCACCACGTCCACGTCCACGACCTCGACGACGGTCGGGGCCGAGGGGATCTCCGCCGACGGCACCCCGACCACGGACGCACCGACCGCGTCGACCACGGTCACCACGGCGCGGTCCAAGAAGGGCGCGCCGACGACCACGACCATCGCCGCCGCCGTCCGCTCGGCGTTCCGGGGGGCGACCCCGACCACCGACCCGTCGGGTTCGACGACCACCACCACGGCGGGTGGGTCGACGACCTCGACCACGCCCTCCACCACGGGGGCCGACGCCACGTCGGAGACCACCGTCGCCGGTGCGGTGGCGGGAGCCACGACCTCCACCACCACGGGGGCGGGCAACGGTGCGGCGGCGGACGAGGGCCCGGTCCTGGTCGACACCCTCTACGGCTCGACCACCGCCGATCGGCTCACCCTGGTGACCTCGGCCGCCAAGTCGCCGCTCAACGGATCGCGGGCGACCGTGGTGACGGCCCGGTTGCTGTCGACCCCGTTCGAGCCGACCGTGCAGGGCACCCGGGACCCGTCGGAGACCGGATTCACGGGTGACCCGGGCACGTGGGCGGCCGTCCTGCTCGCACTCGGGGCGTTCGTGGCCGTGATCGTCGGATCCGTGCTGCTCTTCCGGCGCATGCGCTTCCGCACCGCGTACCTGATCTCGATCGCGCCGCTGATCGCCGTGACGGTGGTCGCCGCCCAGGCGGTCGCCCGGGTCCTCCCGGCCTGGATGTGAGGAATGACCTGATGGGAATGCGAACGGTCGTCCACCTCGCCCGCTGGGCGATCATCCTCATGGCCACGGTCGTCGCCGTCGGTGCCACCGCGCTGCTCGGCAGCGGTGCGCAGGGCCTGACGGGGGACGCCGGCCCGATCAAGGTGTCGGTGCTGCCGGCGGTGGGCCTCACCGACGGTCAGGTGGTGCACGTCCACGCCGAATCGACCGATTCGGCCGTCGTGATCTACTCGGTCACCGCCCACCTCTGCGTCCCCGACAAGGTGACGGGAGACCGGTCGTTCTCGTTCGCGGGCGTCGCCTGCACCAACGTGGTCGTCGGCCAGAGCGACGTCGAGCAGACGAACGTCACCGGTGGGAGTCCGTCGGCTGACCTCGACTTCAAGGTGGGGACCGGCACGGCGTCGTGGTTGAGCTCCACCGGGTACAACGGCGCGATCACCTGCGGGCAGGGCAGCCCGTGTGACCTCGTCCTCAAGATGGAGGTGACCGACTCGACCCTCTACTACCGGGCACCCCTCTGCTTCGGCAAGGGTTGCGCCAAGGATCCCGACGCGCCGCCGCCGGTCGTCCCGACGGTTCCCGACACGGTGGCGCCCGCGGCTGCCGCCACCGACGACGCCGGCTCGACGGGCGGCGGGAAGGCCGTGCCGGCGGGGTCGTCGTCGGCGGCCGGCAAGAAGAACGTCCCCGGTGGGTCGTCACGCTCGGACGCCCCGGACTCCGCCGGTGGATCGGCCGCCGGCCCCCGGCTGCAGTCGCGGGTGAGCGCCGACGAGACCAGCCCGACGGTGTGGCGGCTCCGGCTGGTGGCCGCCGCCCTGGTCGGTGCGATCGGTGGAGCCCGGATCGTGTCGTTGGTGGCGGGGATCCGGCGGCGGGCGAGCATCGGAGCGGCGTCGTGAGCCGTCGGTGGAGTGACTGGCTGTGGTTCCCGGCCCTCGGCATCTCGGTGGTCATCCTCTTCTTCATCACGGGGTGCGGAGGGTCGTCGACGGGCTCGACCGCTCCGACCACCGCCCCGGTCGCGGCGGCCGCGAAGGTCACGGCGCTCGAGGTCGCCGGCTCGGTGCCCTGCAACGGCGCGACGAACGTGACCATCCCGGTCACCTACGCGACCGAGGGTGCGGCCCGACAGGAGCTCTACGTCGACGGGCGCCCGGTGCCGCTGCCCGATCCGGCCGGGACGGTCGAGGTGGCGTTGCACTGTGACCAGCTCCCCCATTCCGTCGTGGTGATCGCGTACGACGCCGACGACCGCCGGACTCCGCGGGCCGCCAAGGTCACGACGGTCCTGTGAGTGGGACCCCCGTGGAGGTGGGGGCCGTCGGCACCCGGTGGTCGGCGCGCTCGGTGTGGGGTCCGGCCGTCGTGGCGGTGCTGCTCGCCGGAGTGGCGGGCACCGCCGTCGGGGTCGGTCTCGGCCGTCACGACCGGATCCTCCAGCTCTGTGGTGCCGCGCTGTTCGCCCTCGTGGCGGTCGTGGGCGCCCACACGGTCCGGCCCCGTTCGGGAACGAAGGTGGCGGCGGTCCTGGTCGTGGCGGTGACCGTCGTGGGCGGGGTCGCGGCGACCGTCGCCGCGATGGCCACCCCGACGGATCGGGGCGCCGGTGCGCACCTGCTCTACACCCCGGCGGGCGAGCGGGTGGTGGTCTACCTGCACGGTGAGGCGGGTGGACCCGAGGTGACCGGTTCGGACGCTCCGGCACCCCTGCGGTCGGGGCAGGGGTACGCCTTCGCCTGCACCGTGGTGGTCGACCGGGAGGGGATTCCGGAGACGTGGGCGCGGGCCGCCGACGGCTCGGGCTGGGTCCCGGTGACCGCGGTCCGCGACGCATCCGGCCGG
>JAFMJM010000222.1 GCA_017853455.1 Acidimicrobiia bacterium
TCGGGCTGGTCGGCGAAGTAGCGGGCGAAGTCGGCGAACTCGAGGTCGACCTCGTTGCCGGTGGGCGCCCAGTGCGTCATGCGGATGCCGAGCTCCTGGCCCTGGAAGATCGGGCGCCCCTGGTGGCCGCTCTGGGTGATGAGGGCCAGCGCCGGACCCTCGAGGTCGGTCCGGAAGTCGGAGAAGGCGTTGAGGTTGGTGTTGGGGCCGAGCAGACGGGTGTCGCCGCCCTCGACCAGGGCCCGCAGCCGCGCCTCGAGGCGTGCGCCCTCGCGTCCGGTCTCGGCGAACCCGGCGGCGAAGATCACGGCGAAGCACGCGCCCGCGTTCCGCACCTCCTCGAAGGTGTCGACGGCCGCACCGGTGAGGATCACCGCCAGGTCGACGGGCCCACCCACCTCGGCGATCGTGCGGGCGCACGGCGTCCCGAAGACCGCCTCGCGGGTCGGGTGGACCGGGTGGAAGGACGCCCCGTTGGCGTCGGCGAACGCCTTCACCGCCGTGGTCATGGTGGTGTTGGGCCGCCCGGGCTCGTCGGAGGCGCCGATGACGGCGACCGACCGGGGGTGGAAGAAGACGTCGAGGTCGACGTCGCGCAGGGCCAGCGGCCGCCCGGTCACGTCGCGGCGAGGGTCGTCGGTCGCCGGCGGCGGGGTGCGGGGCATGCGGTCTCCGGGTCGGGGGCGCCCCACAATGACACGGCTCGTCGACGTCCGACCAACCTCCCGCCGCATCGGTGGGCGCCCGCGTCCGGTCGCGACCGGTCTCGCCCGGTTCGTCCACCACCCGCCCCGCGCGGGCCCCCGGTAGCGTGCGGGCCCATGGCCAGCCCCGGACGGATCGTCGTCGTCGGTGCCTCGCTCGCCGGGTTGCGGGCGGTCGAGGAGCTGCGGCGCCTCGGCTTCGACGGCACGTGCACCCTCGTGGGTGCCGAGCCCCACCTGCCCTACGACCGACCGCCGTTGTCGAAGGGGTTCCTGGCCGGGACCGTCGACGTCGACGGCATCGCCCTGCGCCGCACCGACTACGCCGACCTCGATCTCGACCTGCGCCTCGGGGTCCGGGCCGTCGGCCTCGACGTCGCCGGGCCGACGGTGCACCTCGCCGACGGGTCGACCGTGGCGGCCGACGCCTGCATCGTGGCCACCGGGGCCACCCCCCGGACCCTCGCCAACCCCGACGGGTTGACCGGCGTCCACACCGTGCGCACGCTCGACGACGCCCTGGCGCTGCGCGCCGACCTCGCCGGCTCGCCCCGGGTGGTGGTGGTCGGGGCCGGGTTCATCGGCGCCGAGACGGCCGCCACCTGCCGGGGCCTCGGGCTCGCCGTCACCATGCTCGAAGCCGCACCCAGTCCGATGGCGCGCGGCATCGGCACCCGGCTCGGCGACACCCTGGGTGCACTGCACCGTGACCACGGCGTCGACCTGCGTCTCGGGGTCGGGGTGGCGGGGCTCGAGGGGCAGGGTCGCGTCGAACGGGTCCGGCTCGACGACGGCTCGGCCGTCGACGCCGACGTCGTGGTCGTGGGCATCGGCGTGGTGCCGGCCACCGACTGGCTCGAGGGGTCGGGGCTGACCCTCGACAACGGGATCGTGTGCGACGCGACCCTGGCGGCCGCGCCCGGGGTGGTCGCCGCCGGCGACCTCGCCCGTTGGCCCAACCCCGCGTTCGGCGGCACGGTGATGCGGCTCGAGCACTGGACCAACGCCACCGAGATGGGGGTCGCCGCGGCCGCGCGCGTCCTCGCCGACGACGCCGCCGCAGCTCCGTTCTCCACGGTGCCGTTCGTGTGGTCCGACCAGTACGACGTCAAGGTGCAGGTCGCCGGGCACGTCCAGGGTGACGACGACATCGAGATCGTCGACGGTTCGCTCGAGGAGCGGCGCTTCGTGGCGCTGTTCGGTCGAGCCGGTCGCCTCACGGGTGCCGTGGCCTTCAGCCGACCGCGCCTCTTGATGCAGTACCGCCGTCTCATCGCCGAGGGCACGTCGTTCGCGGACGCGCTCGCCGCCCCGCCGGGGTGAGCTCCAAGCCGCGGCTGCTGACCCCGCGCTTCGTCCTGGTCGTCGCCTGCGGCATCTGCTACTTCCTGGCGCTCGGCGTCGTGATGCCCAACGTGCCGCGCTACGTGAAGCACGAGCTCGGGGGCTCGAGCCTCGCGGTCGGCGTCGCGACGGGGGTGCTGTTCGTCGGCGCCGTCATCCTGCGCCCGATCGCCGGACGCATCGGCGACCGGATGGGCCGCAAGGTGCTGGTGGTCGGTGGTGCGGCGACGGTGGCCGTCTCGTTGTTCCTGTACTCCGCGGCGAGCAGCCTCGGGTTGCTGATCGGGGCGCGCCTGCTGACCGGGCTCGGCGAGGCGGCGTTCTTCGTGGGGGCGGCGACGATGGTCACCGACCTCGCGCCGGTCGAGCGGCGCGGAGAGGCCATCTCGTACTGGTCGGTCGCGGTCTACTCGGGCTTCGCGTTCGGTCCGGCGATCGGCGAGGCGGTGCAGCGGGCCCACGGGTACCACGCGACCTGGATGGTCGCTGGCGGGCTCGCGGTCGCCGCGACCCTGCTCGGACTGCTGACCCGCGAGACCGAGACCCGCGCCCAGACCGGCGCCAAGACCCCCCTCATCCACCGCCGGGCCCTCGTGCCCGGGATCGTCCTGTTCTGTGGGCTGATCGCGACGGCGGGCTTCGGCGCGTTCATCCCGCTCTACGGGCCCGAGGTCGGGATCCGCGACATCGCCGTGGTGTTCTTCGTCTTCGGCGGGATCGTGCTGTTCATCCGCATCGTCGGTGCGCGCATCCCCGACATCCTGGGCGGGGTCCGCTCCGCCACCATCGCGTTGGTCGCGACGACCGTCGCGATGGCGTGCATCGCCGCGTGGGCGACGGCCGTCGGGCTCATGACGGGAGTCGTGGCGTTCGCCGTCGGTTCCGCGTTCCTGTACCCGGCGATCCTGCTCCTGGCCCTCGAGAACTCGCGCATCGACGAGCGCGGCGCGGTGATCGGCACGGTGAGCAGCTGCTTCGACCTGTCGCAGGGGGTCGGGTCGCTGATCGTGGGTGGCGCGGCGGCGGTGCTCGGCTACCGCGGTGCGTTCGCCACGTCGTCGGTGCTGGCGGCGATCGGACTGGTCGTGCTGTGGCGGGTCGTGGTGCCCTACCGCCATCGAATCGCGGTGACGGAGGACCTCGGATGAGCGGTGCGTCGAGGGCGGGCGGCTCGCTGCTCGTGACCAACGACTTCCCGCCCAAGGTCGGCGGCATCCAGTCGTACCTGCACGAGTTGTGGCGCCGACTGCCCCCGACCGGGACCCACGTGCTCACCACCACCTATCCGGGCGCCGGTGCGTTCGACGCCGCCCAGGGGTTCGGGGTGGAGCGCCACCCCGAACGGGTGCTGTTGCCGACCCCGGGTCTGGCCGCCCACGTCGACGCCCGCACCCGCGCGCTCGGCGCCGACCTGGTGTTCCTCGACCCGATGCTGCCCCTCGGGCGGATCGGTCGGCGGCTGCGGGCCGCACCGCACGTGATCGTCGGCCACGGCGCCGAGGTGACCGTCTACGGGCGGGTTCCGGGGAGCCGGCAGGTGGCGCGGTCGGTGCTCCGCGGCGCGGCCGGCCTGGTGGCCGCCGGGGAGTACGTCGCGCGCATCGCCGCCGAGGTGGCCGGGCGGCCGGTGCCGACCCTGGTGGTGCCACCCGGGGTCGACCCCGACCGCTTCGTGCCGATCGGCGACGAGGTGCGGCGCGCCACCCGCCTGCGCTTCGGGCTGGACCCCGACCGGCCCCTCGTGCTCGGGGTGAGCCGCCTGGTGCCCCGCAAGGGGTTCGACACCCTGCTGGCCGCGGTCGCGGGCCTCGACCCCGACGTGCAGGTCGCCATCGCCGGGGCGGGTCGCGACCGGGAGCGGCTCGAGCGTCTGGCCGCGCCGCTCGGCGGGCGCGCGCACCTGCTCGGCAAGGTGCCCGACGCCGACCTGCCTGCGCTCTACGGCTCGGCCGACGTGTTCGCGATGCTCTGTCGCGACCGCTGGGGCGGCCTCGAGGCGGAGGGCTTCGGCATCGTGTTCGTCGAGGCGGCCGCCTGCGGGGTACCGGCGGTGGCGGGGCGCAGCGGTGGCGCGCACGAGGCCGTTCGCGACGGCGAGACCGGGTTCGTGGTCGACCCCCACGACGTCGCCGAGGTCCGCCGCGCGCTCGACCGCATCCTGCGGGATCCCGCCCTGCGCGCCCGCCTCGGCGCGGCAGCCCGCGACCGCGCGGCGACCGAGTTGTCGTACGCGGCGCTGGCCGCCCGCCTGGCGCCGCTCGCCGCCGGCGACCTCTCGGT
>JAFMJM010000223.1 GCA_017853455.1 Acidimicrobiia bacterium
CGCTCCCAGGTCGCGGGGCCGGCGGCGGGAGGACCGAGGGGCACCGCGAACTCGAGCGGGTCGCCCACGGCCAGCGACCGGTGCCGGAGCGCGAGGGCGAGCGGGAGGTCCTCACGGACGGTCGGGGTGTCCATGTCCCTATTCTCTCGCCATGGCCGTGCCCGGAGAGGTCCGCATCGTCCCCCACGTCCCGGCGGCGTTCGCCCGACTCGTGACCGAGTCGGCCCCGCGCTCGCTCGCCCTGTCGGGGGGCGACACCGCCCGCGACTGCTACCAGCTCCTCGCGACCGCGGCGTCGGTCGACTGGTCGGGGGTCGACGTCTGGTTCGGCGACGAGCGCTGGGTGGGGGTGCACGACCCCGACTCCAACGAGGGGATGGCCCGGCTGGCGTTCCTCGACGAGGTCGGTCCGGCGGCGATCCACTCGATGCACGGTGCCGGTGGGACCCCCGAGGCCGCCGCCGACGCCTACGACGCGGCGCTGCGGGCCGCCCCGCCGCTCGACCTGGTGCACCTCGGCCTCGGGCCCGACGGGCACACCGCCTCGCTGTTCCCCGGCTCGCCGGCCCTCGACGTGACCGACCGGCTCGTGGTGGCCACGGGTGACGACGTCCATCCCCACCGTCGGCTCACGCTCACGTTCCCGGCGCTCGCCACGGCCCGCCTGGTGGTGTTCACGGTCCAGGGTGCGTCCAAGCGTGACGCCTTCGCCCGGGTGGCGGCCGGTGACGTCCCGGCGGCGCGGGTCGCCGCCGAGCGGATCGTCTGGCTCGTCGACGCCGCCGCCGCAGGCTGACACCGGGTCGGCGGGCGTCGGTTAGCGTGGCGTGATGCGACACGATCGGGAGGTCCGCGACCTCGTGGGCATCTCCGTCGCGGAGATCACCGCCGACGCGGCCCGGGTGCGCGACCACGCCCACGGCGACCGGATCACCTTCTCGCCCAAGGTGTTCATCCCGCTGACCATGCTGTGCCGGGACCGCTGCGGCTACTGCACCTTCGCGAAGCCGCCCGCCCGGCTCGGCTCCCCCTTCCTCGACCTCGACGAGGTGCTGGCGATCGCCCGGCGCGGTGCCGAGCTGGGCTGCCACGAGGCGCTGTTCACCCTGGGTGAGGCCCCCGAGGACCGGTACCCCGACGCCGCCGAATGGCTCGCCCGCCACGGGTACGCCTCCACGGTCGATTACGTGGTGGCCGCCGCCCGGGCCGTGCTCGACGAGACCGGACTCCTCCCTCACGCCAATGCCGGCGCCCTCGACGAAGCGGCGCTCTCCGCGCTGCGGGCGGTCAGCCCGTCGCAGGGGATGATGATCGAGACCCTCGCCGCCCGGCTCGGTGGGCCCGGCGGTCCGCACTTCGGCGCCCCCGACAAGACGCCCGAGCGCCGCCTCGCGACCCTCGAGGCCGCCGGGCGGGCGGCGGTGCCGTTCACGACCGGCATCCTCGTCGGGATCGGCGAGACCCGCGACGAGCGCCTCGACGCACTGATCGCCATCCGCGACGCGCACCTCCGGTACGGGCACGTCCAGGAGGTCATCGTCCAGAACTTCCTGCCCAAGCCCGGGACGGCCATGTTCCGTGCGGCACCCTGCGACCCCGACGAGTTCCGGTGGACCATCGCCGCGGCCCGTCTCGTGCTGCCGCCCGAGGTGCACCTCCAGGCGCCGCCCAACCTCTCCGACGACCTCGGCGCCCTCGTGGCCGCCGGCATCGACGACTGGGGCGGCGTCTCCCCCGCCACCCCCGACCACGTCAACCCGGAACGGCCCTGGCCCGACCTCGACCGGCTCCGCGAGGCGACCGAGGCGGCGGGCAAGGTGCTCGCCCCCCGGGCCACCGTGTACCCCGAGTTCGTGCGCGACCCCGACCGGTGGCTCCACCCCGACGTCCGCACCGCCGTGCTGCGCGCCACCGACGCCGAGGGTCTCGCCCGCGACGACGCCTGGGCCAGCGGCGGTGACGACGCCCCGCCGACCCTGCTCCCGCCGCCCGTCCCGGCCCGGGCCGGCGGTCCGGTCGGCGAGGTGCTCGCCGGGGTGCTCGCCGGCCAGGAGGTCGGGGCCGCCGAGATCGTCACCCTGCTCGGCGCCCGCGGTCCCGAGGTGGCCCGGGTCGCCGAGGTGGCCGACGCGCTGCGCCGGGAGATCGTCGGCGACGACGTCACCTTCGTGCGCAACCGCAACATCAACTACACCAACGTGTGCACGTTCAAGTGCAAGTTCTGCGCGTTCTCCAAGGGTCCGCTGTCGCTCAACCTGCGGGGCAACCCGTACCTCCTCGACCACGACGAGATCCAGCGCCGGGTCGTCGAGGCGGTCGAGTGCGGCGCCACCGAGGTCTGCCTGCAGGGCGGCATCCATCCCGACTTCGACGGCGACTACTACGTCGACGTCACCCGGGCGGTCAAGGCGGTCGCCCCCGACATCCACGTGCACGGGTTCACCGCCCTCGAGGTCACCGAGGGCGCCCGTCGCCTCGGCGTGCCCCTCGCCGAGTACCTCGTCGAGCTGAAGGCCGCCGGGCTGTCGACCCTCCCCGGGACCGCCGCCGAGGTCCTCCACGACGACGTCCGGGCGATCATCTGCCCCGACAAGGTGAACACCGAGGAGTGGCTCGACGCCCACCGCACCGCCCACGGGGTGGGACTGCGCTCCAACGTCACGCTCATGTTCGGCACCGTCGAGCGGCCCGAGCACGTCGCCGCCCACCTCCTCGCCACCCGGGCCCTCCAGCGCGAGACCGGAGGATTCACCGAGTTCGTCGGCCTGCCGTTCGTGCACATGGCGAGCCCCATCCACCTCCAGGGTCGGTCGCGGCTCGGGCCCACGTTCCGCGAGGTGCTCCTGATCCACGCGGTGGCCCGGATGGTGTACCGCGACGAGATCCCCAACGTGCAGATCTCGTGGGTGAAGATCGGGGCGAGCGGGGCCCGACAGGCGCTGCAGGCCGGGTGCAACGATCTCGGCGGCACGCTCATGGACGAGAACATCTCGCGTGCCGCCGGTGCCTCGCACGGTCAGGAGCTCGACGACGCCGGCTTCGCCGCGATCGTCGAGCCGCTGGGTCGGCCCCTCGTCCAGCGCACCACGCTCTACGGGCGGGTGCAGACCGAGGGTCGTCGCCTGCGTCCGCCGCCCGAGACCGTCGACGCCCACGCGCCCGTGCCGGTCGCGTTCCGCACCCGGGAGGCCGTGTGAGCCCGTCCGCACCCGTTCGCGACGTCGTCGGCCTGGGCAACGCCCTGGTCGACGTGCTGTCGCACGAGGCCGACGCCTTCCTCTCCGACCACGGGCTCACGAAGGGTTCGATGGCGCTGATCGACGCCGACGAGGCGACCCGCCTCTACGCGGCGATGGGCCCGGGCGTCGAGGTCTCGGGCGGATCGGCGGCCAACACGATGGTCGGCATCGCGTCGTTCGGCGGGAGCGCCGCCTTCCTGGGGCGCGTGGCCGCCGACGAGCTCGGCGCGGTGTTCGGCCACGACATCCGGGCCGCCGGCGTGGACTTCGTGAACGTCCCGGCGCCCGACGGGCCGCCGAGCGGCCGCTGCCTGATCCTGGTCACCCCCGACGCCGAGCGCACCCTCAACACCTTCCTGGGTGCGGCCGCCGAGTTCGGCCCCGAGGACGTCGACCCCGACCTGATCGCCTCGGCCCAGGTGACCTACCTCGAGGGGTACCTCTGGGACCAGCCCCGGGCCAAGGAGGCGTTCCGCCATGCCGCGGCGCTCGCCCACGGCGCCGGTCGGCGGGTCGCCCTCACCCTCTCCGACGGCTTCTGCGTCGACCGGCACCGCGCCGACTTCCTGGCCCTGGTCGAGGACGAGGTCGACATCCTGCTGGCCAACGAGGCCGAGATCTGCGCGCTCTACGAGGTCGACCGGTTCGACGACGCGTTGCAGCGCGTCAACCACCACTGTGAGGTCGCCGCACTCACCCGCTCGGCCAAGGGCGCCGTCGTCGTGAGCGGCGACGAGGTCCACGTGGTCGACGCGGTGGCGGTCCCGACCGGGGTCGTCGACACCACCGGTGCCGGCGATCTGTTCGCCGCCGGGTTCCTCTACGGATTCACCCACGGCTACGACCTCGGGACCAGCGGCCGCCTCGGTGCCGTCGCCGCCGCCGAGGTGATCGGTCACCTCGGGGCCCGGCCCGAACGGTCGCTCGCCGACCTCGCCGCCGACCTCCTCGCCTGACCCACCGTTCGTTGTTTGGGTGATTGTGGGGGCCAGAGGCCCCACAATCACCCAAACAACGGGGTGGGCGGGGTCGGGGTCAGAAGGCCTCGGGGGTGCCGCCGAGGGCGTGGATGGCCTT
>JAFMJM010000224.1 GCA_017853455.1 Acidimicrobiia bacterium
CGGCGCGGCTCAGGTCTGGAGGTCGAGGGTGGCGGCGGCGAGGGCGGTGAGCTCGGCGTCCCAGTCGGCGACCGTTGCGCCGAAGGGCACCGGGACGAGCTTCGAGAAGCCGACCGCGACGTAGTCCTCGAGCAGGCGCCGCAGGGCCTCGTGGCCGACCGGCACCACCCGGGCCGGGTCGACGCCGGGGAGCCGGGCGGCGACGATCTTCGCCACCGCGTCGGGGATGGTGTCGGTGGCGTAGGCCACCAGCACGCCCCAGTGCTCGTCGTCCATCTCCCGACCGGCGTCGGCTGCGGCCGCCCGCACGATCTCGCGGCCCTCCGCCACCTCGTCGGGGGTGGTGAACGACGGCAGCCAGCCGTCGGCGACCCGCCCGACCCGGCGCAGCTCGCCGGGGGAGCGACCGCCCAGCCAGACGTCGAGGTGGCGCTTCAGTGGGTGCACCCCGATGCCGACGCCCGAATAGGTGTGGAACCGCCCGGTGTGGTCGACGGTGTCCTCGGCCCAGAACCGGCGGAGGAGGGTGAGCTCCTCGTCGAAGCGGGCGCTGCGCTCCTCCCGGGTGACGCCGAAGGCCTGCTGCTCCACCGGATCGACCACGCCGAGGCCGAACGCCGGCAGCGCCCGCCCACCCGACAGCACGTCGAGCGAGGCCCACTCCTTGGCGAGCAGCACGGGGTTGCGACCGGGGAGCACCTGCACCGACGTCCCGATCTTCAAGCGGGTCGTGCGCCCGGCGGCGACGGCGAGCGCGACCATCGGGTCGAGGGTGGGGCCGGTGGCGCGCTCCGACACCCACAGCGAGTCGAAGCGGAGGCCCTCGAGCGCGTCGACGATGGCCGCGTACGTGCCTGCGTCGGTGCCGGCCCCGAGGGTGCCGAGGCCGAAACCGATCCGGACCTTCACGAGCATTCCCCCGTCACGGCGTGCGGAACGATTCGTAGCCGCGCAGCTCGCGCTTGGCGATCTGGCTCAGGTGCACCTCGTCGGGACCGTCGACGAAGTGGAGGGTGCGCGCGTGGGCGTACATCTCGGCGAGGGGCCAGTCGTCGGACACCCCGGCGGCGCCGTGCACCTGGATGGCCCGGTCGATCACGGTGGTGGCGAGGCGGGCGGCCACCACCTTGATGGCGGCGATCTCGAAGCGGGCGCCCTTCACCCCGACCGTGTCGATCAGGTAGGCCGCCTTCATCGTGAGCAGGCGGGCCTGCTCGATCTCGATCCGGCTCTCGGCGATCTGGTGCGCGACGACGTCGTTGTCGGCGAGATGGCGTCCGAACGCCACGCGGGACTGGGCGCGGCGGCACATCAACTCGAGCGCCCGCTCGGCCATGCCGATGGCGCGCATGCAGTGGTGGATGCGTCCCGGTCCGAGCCGGGCCTGCGCGATGGCGAAGCCCGCACCCTCCTCGCCGAGCACGTACTCGGCCGGCACCCGGACGTCCTCGAACAACGTCTCGCAGTGGCCGCCGCCGTGGCTGCGTCCGAACACCGGAAGGGGCCGCACGACGGTGACGCCGGGGGTGTCGAGCGGCACGATGATCATCGTGTGGCGGTGGTGGGGATCGGCGTCGGGATCGGAGACGCCCATCAGGATTGCGAACCGGCACTGCGACGACGCCGCCCCGCTCGTCCACCACTTGTGGGCGTTGATCACGTACTGGTCGCCGTCGCGCACGATCCGGCTGGCGATGTTGGTGGCGTCGGACGATGCGACCCACGGCTCGGTCATGGCGAAGCACGACCGGATCGAGCCGTCGAGCAGCGGCCGGAGGAACTGCTCCTGCTGCAACGGGGTGCCGAAGCGGTGGAGGATCTCCATGTTGCCGGTGTCGGGAGCCGCGCAGTTGGTGGCCTCGGCGGTGAGCGGGTGCGCGCCCATGATCTCGCAGAGTGGCGCGTACTCGAGGTTGGTGAGCCCGGCGCCGTCGTGCGGGTCGGGGAGGAACAGGTTCCACAGACCGCGCCGCCGGGCCTCGGCCTTCATCTCCTCCATGACCGGCGGGTGGAAGTGCTCGTCACCGGAGGCGTGCACCTGCTCGCGGTACACGGTCGTCCCGGGGAGCACCACCTCGTCGACGAAGGCCTGCAGGTGCTCGCGGTACTCGACGGCACGGGGGCTGGGGGCGAAGTCCATGCGCCGACGCTAGGCGAATCGCGGGCGGGTCCCTAGGCTGGCCGCATGGTCCCGCCCGCCGATCGACCCGAGATCCCCGAACGACCGGTGGTCGCCGCCGGCGTCGACCTGGCGGCGCTCTCCGAGCGTGAGGTCGACCCCGACCCGTTCGTGCAGTTCGCCGCCTGGTTCGCCGACCACCGGGCCACGGCCGCCCCCCACGAGGAGGTCGACGCCGTGACCATCGCCACCGCCGACGCCGACGGTCACCCCTCGGCCCGGGTCGTGCTGATGCGCGGGTTCGACGAGCGGGGCTTCTGCTTCTACACCAACTACGAGAGCCGCAAGGGCCGCGAGCTGGCCGCCAACCCCCACGCCGCAGCGGTGTGGCACTGGCCCGCCCTGCGCCGACAGGTCCGGGCCGTCGGTCCGGTCGAGCGGGTCGCGGCTTCCGAGTCCGACGCCTACTGGTACCGCCGTCCGGTGGCCAGCCGGTTCAGCGCCCGGGCCTCCGAGCAGAGCCGGCCCGTCTCCGATCGCTCGGCGCTCGAGGAGGCGGCGGCCACGGAGGAGGCCGCGTTCGCCGGCGCCGACCCGGCCGCCGTTGGCCGTCCCGACCACTGGGGCGGGTACCGCCTGGTGCCCGTCGAGGTCGAGTTCTGGCTGCACCGCGACGACCGCCTCCACGACCGGATCGTCCACCGCCGCACCGGCCCCGGGAGCCACTGGACGGTCGTCCGCCTCCAGCCCTGACCGCCCCCGGATTTTCCGGGCCGACCGGGAATGAGCCCCGACTGCGACGGGTTGTCTCGGATGACCGGATGTCCCCCCACCCGGTTTCTCAGCGAGGCGCCCGATCCCCCCGGGCGCCTCGCTTCTTTTCGTGCCCCGGCGGGCGGGCGCCGGCATCGGCCTCGACCAGGGTGACGAGCACCACGATCCGGCTGAACACCAGCATCCAGGACAGCAGCCCGAACACCACGCCGATCGTGCCCCAGAGCTGCGACGCGTGGGTGATCAGGTTGGGCACGACGATGCCGCCGACGATCTTCATGGCCTCGAGCGCCACGGCGCCGACGACGATCCCGGGGAGCATCACCCGCCACGTCGTCGTCCGGTTGGGGAGCCACCACGCCGTGAACGCCCAGATGGCGGCGTTGCTGACGAGCGCGAACAGCAGCACCATCGGGGCCAGGCCGTCGCCGAGGTGGGTCCACCAGACCGTGACGAAGATGCTGGCGCCCAGGAGCAGGGTGAACCCGACGATCCACGCGAAGTCGCGCGCCCGTTGGACGAGGAGCGGCCGGTTCGGGACCTTCCAGGCCAGGTTGTAGGCGGTGGCGATGGAGTTGGCGAACGACGTCCCGATGATCACGACACCGGAGAGGCCGACGATGCTGGCGAAGCGCCGACTCCGGCGGGCGTTCTCGACGGCCCGCTCGACCACCCGGGACGCCCCGCCCGACAACCCCAGGTAATCGGTGATCTGGGTGGTCATGGTGCGGTGTTGGGCGTCGATGAAGCCGACCACCGCCACGCCGAGCAGGGTGACGGCGAACAGTCCGAGGAACCCGTAGAGCGCGATCGAGTTGGCGGCCGTGGTGCCGTTGCACGCCGACCATCTCCGGACCAGGCGCACGACGTACCCCACGGGCCGGTACCGGGCGCCGAGGTCGTCGAGGGAGCGGCGCAGGTCGGGGGCCACGGCGGGTCACGCTAGCGTCCGGCCGTACCCCACTCTCCGGAGGTGACCGTGGCCGAGTTCGAGACCGTCCGCTACGAAGAGGCCAACGGCGTGGCTTGGGTCACGCTCGACCGGCCCGAGGTGCACCACGCCTTCAACGCCACGATGGCGCGCGAGCTCCAGACCATCTGGCGGTCGCTGCGCACCAACGGTGACGTCAACTGCGCCGTCCTCACGGCTACCGGCGAGAAGGCGTTCTGCACCGGCATCGACCGCAACGACATCAACGTCGACTGGGCCGACGAGCTGGCCGCCACCGGGAGTCAGTCCGACGCCGCCGACGGCACCGTCGGTTTCGCGAGCCCGTTCATGTTCGACGACCCCGGCCACTACCTCGGCCCCAAGGGCAACGACCTCTGGAAGCCGGTGATCGCGGCGGTCAACGGCATGGCCTGCGGCGGCGCGTTCTACATGCTCGGCGAGGTCGAGT
>JAFMJM010000022.1 GCA_017853455.1 Acidimicrobiia bacterium
CTGTGCGACTTCGGCGGCACGATGGACGGCTACTGCTCCGACATCACCCGCATGTACTCCGTCGGTGAGCCCACCTCGGAGGTCCGCGACGCCTACGCCGTGCTGGCGGAGGCGCAGGAGGCCGGCGTGCGGGCGGCGACCGTCGGCACGCCGTGTGCCGCGGTCGATGCCGCCACCCGGGCCGTCATCACCGCGGCCGGCTACGGCGAGCAGTTCGTGCACCGCACCGGGCACGGCATCGGCACCGAGGCCCACGAGGACCCCTACCTCGTGTCCGGCAACGACACCCCGCTCGTCGCCGGACACGCCTTCAGCGTGGAACCGGGCATCTACGTGCCGGGCCGGTGGGGGATGCGCCTCGAGGACATCGTCGTCGCCACCGACGCCGGACCGCAGCGCTGCAACCACGCGGCCCGCGACCTCGCGGTCGTGGGCTGATGCGCCTCGACCTCGCCACCGTGCTCCTGCAATGGGCGGCGGGCGGCCTGGCCTATCTGTGGGTGACGTCGCGGCGCCGGGTGGTGGGCATCGGCTACGGATGGCTCCTGCGCAGCACCTACGCCGCCATCGCGATCGGTGGTGTCTGGGCGGGCGTGGCGAACCGTGACACCGGCGTGGCCGCCACCTTGCGCGACGGCGCGGGTGCGGTGATGGCCGGGCTGGCGCTCACGGCGCTCGTGGTGTCGGTCGTGAAGCGCCACGACGGGCTGTCGGCACCCCACTCGTTCCCGCCGTGGCTCGACGCCCTGGCCCCCGTGGCCGGCGCGGTCGCGCTGGTGGCGGCCGCGTTCCCGATGGGGGGGAACGAGGTGCTGGGCGTCGCCCGCCTGCTCGTCGGGGCCGCGTTCCTCGGCTGCATCAGCGACGCCATGCTGCTCGGTCACTGGTACCTCGTGCAGCCCGGCCTGGCCCGGGATCCGATCCGTCAGCTGGTCGACCACGCCCTGGTCATCACCCCGGTCGAGATCGTGCTGATGCTGATCCCCACCGGCATGGTCCAGGTGTTGTCGGGCTCGATCGACGACGGTTGGGGTGGGCTCATCGGGTGGATGTGGGTGCTGTTCGCGCTCACCACGGTGGGGCTGCTCGTCGCGTCGCGGCGGGCGCTGCGGGAGCCCTACTACTCGGCGGTGATGGCCACCACCGGGCTGCTCTACCTCGGCATCCTCACGGCGTTCGGGACCGACGTCATGGCCCGGGCGGCGTTCGGAACCTGAGCGCGGCTGCGGAAGCTTCCCTCGATCGCCGCCGGTACGCTTCGGCCATGGCCGATCCTTCGGTGGACGCGGCGCTCACCGCGACGCTCGACTCCCTCGATGGCGCGCACAACTACCGCGACTGGATCTTCGGGCTGGCCCATCCGTTCCTGGATGCACCGGTGCTCGAGGTCGGGGCCGGGACGGGCACCTTCACCGGTCTGCTCGCCGCGGTCGGCCCGGTCACGGCGGTCGAGCCGACCCCGTCGTTCGCCGCCGCTCTGCGCTCCACCCACGGTCCCGATCCACGGGTGACGGTGCTCGAGGGGCTGATCGCCGACGTCCCGGCGACGCCGACGTTCGGGTCGGCGGTGCTCACCAACGTCCTCGAGCACATCGACGACGACGTCGGTGCGCTGCGTGACCTCCACGACCGACTCCTCCCGGGTGGGTCGCTGGTGCTGTGGGTCCCGGCGTTCCCGCTGCTGCACAGTCGCCTCGACGACGAACTCGGGCACCACCGGCGCTACCGCCTCGCGCCGCTGCGCGAACTCGTGGCGGGCGCCGGATTCACGGTGGTCGACGCCCGGTACGTGAACGTCGTCGGCTGGTTCGCCTGGCTGATCACCGCCCGGATCCTCGGCCGGGTCCCGACGGCTCCGGCGGCAGTGTCGGTCTACGACCGGTACGTGGTGCCGACGCTCCGGCGCTTCGAGACCGCGGTGCGCGTGCCGTTCGGGCAGTCGGTCTTCCTGGCCGCCCGCAAGCCGCTGGCGGTCTGATCGCCGCCGAGCGGTCGTTCCGGGGGTGGGGCGCCCGAACGTTCAGGCCCGCCCGCCCGTGAGGCGGACGGCCTTGGGCGAGAGCCGGTGGAGCCTGAAGCGCCGTCCCACCGGCGAGTAGGCCACGATGCAGAACAACGCGTGGACGCCGTCGCGCCAGCCGATCTTCTTGCCCTCGGCGTAGGTCCGACCCCGGTAGCCGATCCCGACCTCGTAGACCCGCACGCCGAGGGCCGCGACCTTCGCGGTGAGCTCGGGCTCGACCCCGAAGCGGTCCTCCTCGATCGTGATCCGGTCGAGGACGTCGCGCCGGAAGACCTTGTAACACGTCTCGATGTCGGTGAGGTTGAGGTTGGTGAACACGTTGGAGATCACCGTGATCAGCCGGTTGCCGACCGTGTGCCAGAAGTACAAGACCCGGCGGGCGTCACCGCCGAGGAACCGCGAGCCGAAGACGACGTCGGCGTCGCCGTCGAGCAACGGCTGGAGCAACTTGGGGAACTCGCCCGGGTCGTACTCGAGGTCGGCGTCCTGGACGACCACGAACTCACCGCGAGCCTCTGCGAACCCGCGCCGAAGTGCCGCACCCTTGCCGAGGTTCGTCGGCTGGGTCAGGACCCGGATCCGCGGGTCGTCGAGGCGGCGGAGCACGTCGGGTGTGCCGTCCCGGGAGCCGTCGTCGACGACGACGACCTCACCGACCTCGGGGCGCGCGAGCACGGCGGCGATCACCGCTCCGACGGTCCGCTCCTCGTCGAAGCAGGGGATCACCACGGAGAGCACGCCCTGACCACGCTGCGGATCCACGGTCGGATCGTACGGGGGTGGCGGGTCGTGGGGACCGGTGTCCATCACCGATCCACCCCGCCGAGGCGGGCACCCGGGGGTCCGACGGACCCTGCGGTAGCCTCGGCGGGCCGAGGGATCCTCCCCGACGCTCCTCCACCCGCCCCCCTGGAGACGTTTCCACCCATGACCCGGCTGGCCGAGCTCGCCGAGAGCCGCGAGTTGCTCGCCAACCTCACGCTCCGGGAGCTGCGGGGTCGGTACAAGCGCTCGGTCCTGGGCTGGGGCTGGTCGCTGCTCAACCCACTCACGGCGATCGCGACCTACTGGGTGGTCTTCGGGGTCTTCCTGAAGGTCGAGCCGCCGGTCGGGCATCCGAGCGGCCTGCACAACTACGCCCTGTTCCTCGTGTGTGCGCTCCTGCCGTGGACGTTCTTCCAGTCGGCGGTCGAGTCGTCGCCCGAGACCTTGATCAGCAACGGCAACCTGATCAAGAAGGTCTACTTCCCGCGCGAGATCCTGGTGATCTCGGCGTCGACCTCGATCCTGGTGACGTTCCTCGTCGAGTCGACGGTGCTGCTGGTCCTGCTCCTGATCGCCGGCAACATGGTGCTGCCCTGGATCCCGGTCCTGATCCTGCTGATCGCGATCGAGTACCTGCTCGTGCTCGGGTTGGCCCTGATCCTGTCGGTGTGCAACGTGTACTTCCGCGACGTCAAGCACTTCGTGTCGTTGGCGTTGCGGATCCTGTTCTACGCCGTGCCGGTCGTCTACCCGGTCACGCTCGTCCCCGAGCACAAGACGATCCTCGGGATCGATCTCCCGCTCCGGACGCTGTACCAGATCAACCCGCTCGTGCCGCTGGTCGACTGCTTCCGCAGCGTCCTCTACGACCTGCGGTTCCCCGACCTGGGTCAGTTGGCCTACGTCACCGGCTGGGCGGTCGCCCTGCTGGCGCTGGGCTGGTGGGTCTTCTCCCGGCTCGAGCCCCGCCTGGCGGAGGAAGTGTGAGCGCGGCCGTCGGGGTCACCGACGTCTCCAAGCGCTACCGGCTCTACCACGAGCGCAACCAGTCGCTGAAGGCGTCGGTGATGCGCGGTCGGCGCGCGAAGTACGAGGAGTTCTGGGCGCTGCGCGACGTCTCCCTCGAGGTGCCCGAAGGCACGGCGTTCGGGCTCATCGGTGAGAACGGCTCGGGCAAGTCGACCCTGCTCAAGTGCATGGCGCGGATCCTCCGGCCCGATTCGGGCCGGATCGCCACCGAGGGCAAGGTCTCGGCCCTGCTCGAGCTCGGAGCCGGGTTCCACCCCGAGCTCTCGGGCCGGGAGAACGTCTACCTCAACGGCTCGATCCTCGGGCTCGGCAAACGTGAGCTGCGGTCCCGGTTCGACGACATCGTGGGCTTCGCCGGGCTCGAGCAGTTCATCGACGCACCGGTGAAGAACTACTCGTCGGGGATGTACGTGCGACTCGGATTCTCGGTGGCGATCAACGTCGATCCCGACATCCTGCTGATCGACGAGGTGCTCGCGGTCGGTGACGCGGAGTTCCAGCGGCGCTGCGGCGACAAGTTCGCCGAGCTGCGTTCGCAGGGCAAGACGATCGTGATCGTCACCCACGCGCTCTCGACCGTCAAGGAGATGTGCGACGGAGCGGCGCTGCTGGAGCACGGACACCTGATCGAGGTCGGCGACGCCCACGACGTCGTCGATCGCTACCTGGGTGACGTGTTCGCGCCCGCCGACGGCGCCGGGGCCACCACGGCCTCGAACGTCGAGCGGGTCGAGCTGCTCGACGCGGCCGGTCGACCGGCGTCGGGCCTGCGGACGGGCGACCCGGTCACCCTGCGGTTCCACTACGCCATCCCGGACACCCTGCACGAGCCGGTGCTGTCGGCGTCGATCCACCACCTCGACGGACTCGAGGTGGCCCGGCCGTCGGTGCGGGTGGAGGCGGCCGGTGGCCCCCGTGGCTGCGTGGATCTCCACATCGAGCGTTTCCCCCTGCTGTCGGGGACCTACGACGTCACCGCCGCACTCACGTCGGCGGGCGCGCCGATCGGGGTTCCCGATCGTGCCCACGCGTTGCGGATCACGGTCGATCGCGGTGCCGACGCCGACTCCCACGGTGTCGTCGCCCTCGACGGGCGGTGGGAGACCGTGACCAACGAGGTGGCCCCATGAAGCAGACCGGTGCGAGCATCCGGGCGGAGGCCGACGTGATCTCGGTCGTGGTCGTCGTCGCCGACGGCGACCTGACCGCGGCGGCGGCGACCGTCGACGCCCTGCGTGGCGTCGACCACGGCGGGCGCGAGATGGAGATCGTCGTCGTCGGTCCGGCGTCCGTCGCCGGCGGGCTGGCCGATCTGGCGCCCGACGCCACGGTGGTCGACGGCGGCGGGGTCACCCACCCCGGATCGCTCGCCAACCTGGCGGCCGGCCGGGCCCGGGGCGAGTACCTGGCCTTCGTGACGGCGGGCCACCGGCCGGAGCCGGGTTGGCTGACCGGCGCCCTGGCCGCTTTCCAGGCCGACGTCTCGACCGCCGCGGTGGCGTCGTGGGTGCTGCAGGGCGACACCGTCGTCTTCGCCACCGCCGGACTGGCCGTGACCGGTGACCCGGTGTCGATCGACGAGGGGCGCTCGCTGCGTGAGATCCCGCTGGTGGTGGTCGACGCCCTGTGGGCCTCCCCCGGTGGATTGATCGTCGAGGCACGGGCCTTCGCGTTCGTGGAGGGCTACGACGACACCCTGTCGTTCACCGCTGCGTCGGTCGACCTCGGATGGCGTCTCCACCTGGCGGGCCTGCGGATGGTGTCGTCGCCCCGGTCGCGGGTGCAGGTCCCGACCGACGGGCCGGCCGCTCCCGACCCGGCCCCCGACGCCGACACCCTGGCCGTGCTGGTCAAGAACCTCGGTGACGACTCGCTGACGCTGCTCGGAGCGGCGACGCTCGTCACCAGCCGTCGGCCGGGCGGTGGCGCCGCGGTCGAGCGCCTCGACGCCCGGATGGCCGACCTGCTGGCCCGTCGGGGTGGGGTCCAGGCGGCCCGGTCCGTCCCCGACGCCATGGTCCTGGCCTGGTTCCGCTGCCCCGACGCCGTCCCCGGCCTCGACCGGGAAGAGGTCCGCTCGATGCTCGAGCAGCTCGGCGCCTGGCGGGCGTTCGCCGCCCGCCGCCGGGTGGCGGTGGTCACCCCCGACGTCCTGCGCGCCAAGATGGCGGGCCCGGCGATCCGGGCGTGGCGCATGGCGATGGCCCTGGCCCGTCGGCACGAGGTGCGGCTGGTGAGCACCGTCGAGTGCACGCTCGAGCACCCCCAGTTCGCGACCGGCCGCGTCGACGACGCCGCGCTGCGCGAGCTCGAGGCCTGGTGCGACGTCCTGATCTTCCAGGGGCACGTCATGGCCAACCACCCGTGGCTGGTCAACTCGAAGAAGGTGATCGTGGTCGACATCTACGACCCGATCCACCTCGAGGTGCTCGAGCAGTCGCGTGACCGGTCCGACTGGGACCGCCGCCACCTCGCCCGTTCCACGGTCGAGGTCCTCAACCAGCAGCTGATGCGCGGCGACCACTTCCTGTGCGCCAGCGAGAAGCAGCGCGACTTCTGGCTCGGACAACTCGCCGCGGTGGGTCGGATCAACCCGGCCACCTACGACGACGGCGAGAACCTCGAGGGCCTGCTCAGCATCGTGCCGTTCGGGCTCGACGACGAGCCGCCCCGGCGCACGCGCCCGGCGATCCGCGGCGTGGTGCCGGGCATCGGTCCCGACGACAAGGTCGTGATCTGGGGCGGGGGCGTCTACAACTGGTTCGACCCGCTCAGCCTGGTGCGGGCCGTCGACAAGCTCCGTCGGCGGCTGCCCGAGGTCCGGCTGTTCTTCATGGGGATGGCCCATCCCAACCCGGGGGTCCCGGCCATGCGCATGGCCACCGAGACCCGCGAGGAGGCCGAGAAGCTCGGCCTGGTCGGCACCCACGTGTTCTTCAACGAGGGCTGGGTCGCCTACGACGACCGGCAGAACTACCTGCTCGACGCCGATCTCGGGGTCAGCACCCACCTCGACCACGTCGAGACGGCGTTCTCGTTCCGGACCCGGATCCTCGACTACCTCTGGGCGTCGCTCCCGATCGTGGCGACCGAGGGGGACTCGTTCGGCGACCTGATCGAGCTGCACGGGCTGGGGCTCACGGTGCCGCCCGGCGACGTCGACGCCCTCGAGGACGCCCTGTTCCGGGTGCTCACCGACGCCGACCTGCACGACCGCTGCTCGGCGGCGGTCGCCCGCCTGGCCCCCCAGTTCGCCTGGAGCCGCGTGCTCGCTCCGGTGCTCGAGGTGTGCGACGCTCCCCGCCGTGCGCCCGACCTGGTCGACCCCCGCCAGCGGGTCATGGTCGGCGACCCCATCGCCCAGGTCATGTGGGGCCGCCAGGGCTGGCGGCACACGCTGCAGGTCATGCTCGGGCACGCCCGCCGCCGCGAGTACGACGAGATCGCCCGCAAGTCGCGGATGCGGATCCGGGCGGCGCTGTTCCCCGAGTCGTCGGGCGCGGGCACCGGCACGGGCGCCGACGACGGCGTCTGACCCCGCCGTGGCCCCGCCGTTGTTTGGGTGATTTGTGGGGCCAGAGGCCCACAAATCACCCAAACAACGGGGTGGGGTCAGCGGGTGCGGCGGTCGGTCAGCGCGGCGGGCAGGCCACGCGCGTAGGCGCCCAGCGCCCCGAGGCGGCGGCGGACGATCGTGGCGTCGGGCCGGTCGCCGCGCAGCAGGGGTGCCACGACGTCACGGCGGGCGTACGAGCCGGTCGCCACCGCGTAGCGAAGTGCCGCGCGCGTGCCGACCGCCGGCGGGTCGTGGCGCGTGGCGACCAGGAGCCGGTTCCGATCGTTGAACCGCTCCTTGAACGCCGAGCCCTCGACCGACGTGGCCGCGTGCACGTGCCGGACCACCGACGTCGGTGCGGTCCGGTACCGCCAGCTCCGGGCCGCACCCCGCAACGAGAGCTCGACGTCCTCGTAGTAGAGGAACAGCCGCTCGTCGAAGATCCCGACGTCGTCGAGGTAGGCCCGTGCCAGGGCGACCGCCCCGCCGCACCAGATCGCGACGTCGGCCGGTGCGTCGTACTGCCCCTCGTCGGGCTCGAGCCAGCCCCGGTCGGACACGCTGCCGTCGGGGTGGCGGACCGAGCCGACGTTGTTGACGACGTCGACCGGTTCGGCGTCGGAGTCGACGGCGACCCAGGTGGGGGTGGGGCCCACGGTCGACGCCGTGCCCCGGCTGCCCGAGCGGACGGTGACGGCCGTGGGCCGGTCGGCGGCGAGGCGCAGCGCGACGGGCCCGGACGGACCGTCGGCCCCGACGGGCACCCACAGCGAGGCCGAAGTGGCGGTCCACTGACCGCCGGTCTCGCCGGACGGCATGGGCTCGAACCCCCAGAAGCCATTCACCAGGCGGGTGCGGGGCCAGACGTCGACGTCGCCGACCCGGGCCCCGCTGACCCGCACGCCGAGGTCCCGGCGGTCGCCGCGCCCGCGGCGGTGCGTGGGTGCCTCGACGGTGCACAGCACGGCCCGGTCGGCCAACAGGATCTTCGGGCACGCCGCCCCCACGCCCGGCTCGGCCAGGGTGGCGACCAGGGGAGCGAGCCAGCCGGGGTCCACGGTGGCGTCGTTGTTGACCAGCGCGACCACGTCGGCGTCGCTCCGCTCGTGGAGTCCGAGGTTCACCCCGCCGGCGAAGCCCCGGTTGACCGGGCTGCGCATGACCTCGACGGCCGGGTCGCCGACGAGGAGCGCGGGGTCGAGGCGATCGACCAACGGTCGGCGCGAGGCGTTGTCGACGACCACGATGCGAAGGCGGTCGGCGGGCCAGTCGCTCGCCCGGAGGCTCGCCAGGCAGGCCCCGGTGAGGTCGCCGCCGTCGTGGTCGACGACGACCACGTGGACGAGCGGCGTGTCGCTCACGCGGTGAGGGCCGCGACCACGCGGTCGAGCGATTCGCGGAAGTGGGGGAGCCGGGGTGCGCCGGAGAGTCGCAGCGCCACGTCGTCGAGCACCGAGTTGGCGGGGCGCGGGGCCGGTCGGGGCGGTTGGAGGTCGGCGGTCGCGCACGGCTCGACCCGGGCGGGGTCGTGCCCGGCCGACTCCATCACGGCCCGGGCGAACTCGTACCACGACACCGCACCCTGGTTGGTGGCGTGGAACAGCCCGGGGCGGCGCTCGGCGACGATCCGGCCGATCAGGTCGGCGACGTCGGCCGCGGCGGTCGGACGTCCGACCTGATCGTCGACGAAGCGCAGCGTGGGCTGGTCGGCGGCGACGCGCAGGATGGTCTTGACGATGTTCGACCCGTGCACCCCGAACACCCACGCCACCCGCAGCACGGTGGCGTCGGGGTCGTGGAGGAGCTCCTGCTCGCCGGCCCACTTCGACCGGCCGTACACCGACTGCGGGTTGGGGGTGTCCCACTCGTCGTAGGGGCCCTGCTTGGTGCCGTCGAAGACGTAGTCGGTCGAGAGGTGCACGACGTGCGCCCCCACCCGGCGGGCGGCCTCGCCGACGTGACGCACGCCCAGCGCGTTGACGGCGTAGGCGCGGTCGACCTCGGTCTCGCAGGCGTCGACCGCCGTGAACGCCGCCGAGTGGACGATGGCGTCGGGCGCGAGCGTGGTGACCGCGGCCAGGACCGCCGACCGGTCGGCGACGTCGAGGGACGCCCGATCGGCGGCGATCACGTCGTGGGCGGCGAAGACCCGCTGCAGCTCGTGGCCGACCTGGCCACTCGCCCCGGTGATCAGGACCCGCACGTGCCCACCGACCTCAGCGCCCGGACTTCAGGGGCTGCCACCAGGCCGGGTGGTCCCGGTACCAGGCGACGGTCTCCTCGAGGGCCTCGCCGAGCTCCCGGGCGGGCCGCCAGCCGAGTGCCTCGACCTTGGCGGTGTCGACGGAGTAGCGGCGGTCGTGGCCGAGGCGGTCGGCGACCCGCTCGACCATCTCGTCGCCGTGGCCGCACAGGGCCAGGATGCGCTCGGTGAGCTCACGGTTGGTGACCTCGTTGCCGGCGCCGATGTTGTAGATCTCACCGGTGGTGCCGGTGCGCAGCACCAGGTCGACGGCGGTGCAGTTGTCCATGACGTAGCACCAGTCGCGGACGTTGAGCCCGTCGCCGTAGAGGGGGACCTTCTTGCCCTCGAGCAGGTTGGTCACGAACAGCGGGATGACCTTCTCGGGGAACTGGTACGGCCCGAAGTTGTTCGACGACCGGGTGACCACGACGGGCAGGCCGTAGGTGGTGTGGTACGACAGGGCGATCAGGTCGGAGCCGGCCTTGGAGGCCGAGTACGGCGAGCGCGGACCGAGCGGGTCGGTCTCGGTGAACGAGCCCTCCTCGATCGAGCCGTAGACCTCGTCGGTGGAGATGTGCAGGAACCGCTCGACGCCGACGGTGCGGGCGACGTCGCACATGACGTTGGTGCCGTCGCAGTTGGTGCGCACGAACTCGTCGGGTGACGCGATGGAGCGGTCGACGTGGCTCTCGGCCGCGAAGTGGACGACGGCGTCGTGACCGTCCATGGCGGCGAGCACGGCGGCGCGGTCGGTGATGTCGGCGTGCACGAACGCGTACCGCGGGTCGGACTCGACGTCGCGGAGGTTCTCGAGGTTGCCGGCGTAGGTGAGGGCGTCGAGGACGGTCACCGAGTCGTCGGAGTTGGCGAGCACGTGGTGGACGTAGTTGGAGCCGATGAAGCCGGCACCGCCGGTGACGAGGAGGCGCATCGATCAGGTCCTGAGGCTGTGGTGGGGGCGGAGGGCGGGCTCGAGGTCGGCCCGGAGCGGGTTGGTGCGGTCACGGTTCGACAGGATCGGGTCGGTGACCCCCCAGTCGGCGCCGATGGCCGGGTCGTCGAAGGCGACGCCGAGCTCGTCGGCGGCGTTGTAGTACCCGTCGACGAGGTAGGTGATCGTCATGTCGGTGAGTGCCGCGAAGCCGTGGGCCACGCCGGGCGGGATGAACACGCCGCGGTGGTCGTGGGTGCCGTCGGGGCGGGCGCCGAGGTCGATGACCTGGGTGGCGCCGTCGGTCGGGGAGCCGGCCCGCAGGTCGTGGAGCACCACCCGGGCCCGGCCGAACGGCACGTACCAGTAGTCGGCCTGGTGCAGGTGGTAGTGCAGGCCGACGATGCAGCCCTGCTGGCGGTCGGCCCGGTTGCCCTGGATCATCTCGCGACCCGACGGGATCCACTCCCGCCGGTACGTCTCGACGAAGCAGCCGCGCTCGTCGCCGAACACGGCCGGCTCGACGATGTGCACGCCGACGATGACGTCGGACTCGGTGACGGTGGCCATGGGAATCCTGTCTAGTCCAGGTCGATGCGCGAGTGGTCGCCCAGCATCAGGTGCAGGGCGGGATGCGGGGTGCCGGAGCCGGTGATCTCGACGTCGCGGCCGAGCAGCGAGTCGGTGATGCTGCGGACCTTGGTGATCCGGACCCGGTCGAGGACCACCGAGTGGTCGATCTCGGAGTCGAGGATCTCGCAGTCGGGGCCGATCGAGGTGAACGCCCCCACGGTGCTGTCGACGATGCGGGTGCCGGCGCCGATGATGCTCGGGCCGACGACGGTCGAGTTCACGATCTCCGCCCCGGCCTCGACCACGACCGTCCCCTCGAGGGTCGACGCGGCGTCGACGGTGCCGTCGACGGTGGCCTCGAGCGTGGC
Source organism: Acidimicrobiia bacterium (assembly GCA_017853455.1). Lineage (GTDB taxonomy): Bacteria > Actinomycetota > Acidimicrobiia > IMCC26256 > PALSA-555 > CAIUKV01. Next base: position 11,491 of record JAFMJM010000022.1, read on the forward strand.
GAGCACGTACCGGTTGCACTCGAGCAGCGGGTCCTTCTTGCCGGTGTCGATCCACCAGCCCTCGAGGACCTCGTGCACCACCCGGTGTTCGTGCTCGAGCAGCCACTGGATGGCGTCGGTGATCTCGAGCTCGCCGCGTGGGCTCGGGCGGATTGCCCGCACCGCCTCGTGGATGCTCGGGTCGAACAGGTAGACGCCGACGAGCGCCAGGTCGGACGGCGGGTCGGCGGGCTTCTCGACCAGGCGGACCACCTCACCGGTCGGGGTGACCTCGGCCACCCCGAACTGGCGGGGGTCGTCGACGTGGGCGAGCAGGATCTGCGCCGACGGGGCGCCGTCACCGCCGGTGCGGGCGTCGGTGAACCGGCGGACGAACCCGTCGAGGCCCTGCTGGAGCATGTTGTCGCCGAGGTACATCACGAAGTCGTCGTCGCCGAGGAAGTCGTGGGCGATGAGTACGCAGTGGGCCAGGCCGAGGGGGGCGTCCTGGGGGAGGTAGGTGACCGAGGCGCCCCAGCGGGAGCCGTCGCCCACGGCCGCGCGGATCTCGTCGGCGGTGTCGCCGACGATGATCCCGATCTCGGTGATCCCGGCCTCGACCATGTCCTCGATCCCGTAGAACAGGATCGGCTTGTTGGCGATCGGGACCAGCTGCTTGGCGCTGGTGTGGGTGATCGGGCGCAGGCGCGTCCCGGCGCCCCCCGACAGAATCAGGCCCTTCACGACCGGGATGGTAGTTGACCTCCCCTCCGGGCCTCCGAGGGACGGCCGTGGCTAGGGTGGTCCGGTGAGTGGAGGCGGGGGAACCACCGGGGACGACCGGTCGGCCGTCCGGTCCGAGGCCGGGGCGCCGGGCGCCGGTGACGCCGATCCGGCCCGGCGGCGCCCACGGCTGCGCCGACCCGGCCGCCGGGACGTGCTGCGGGCGGTCCCCTACGTCCTGCTGGTGCTGGTCGGGCTCGTGGCCGGATGTGTGCACATCGCCCGGTACACCGAGTTCTCGCCGATCGACGAGCTGCGCCACCTCGACTACGCCATGCGGGCCGGGAGCGGTCAGGTGCCCCGGTTCGGAGACCTGCTGATCCAGCCGGCGATGCGCGAGGAGGCGTGCCGGGGGCTCGAGCTGCAGTGGGACGACCCGCCCTGCCGGTCCCGGTCGTTCGACCCGGTCGCCTTCCGCGACAACGGCTACCAGATCGCGAGCATCCACCCGCCCACCTACTACGTGGCGACGGGTCTGTTCGCCCGGACGGCCAAGTTCCTCGGCCTGTCCGACACGTTCGTCGACCCCGCCCGGGTGTGGAGCGCGCTCCTCCTCGGCATCGGTCTGGCGGTGGCCTTCGCCGCCGGCCGGGTGATGGGGATCCGCCGCAGCCCGCTGTTCGCCGTTCTGGTGATGGTGCCGGTGGTGCCGGCGGTGCTGCACTCGGCGTCGACCGTCAACCCCGACTCCACGGCCATCCTCGTGGGGGCGGTGGTGCTGCTGGGTGCGGTGCTGTGGGAACGCGGCCGCCTGCCCCTGTGGTCGCTCGCGGTCATCGGGGTCGTGTCGACCGGGATCAAGTTCACCTCGATCCTGGCGGTGCTCGTCATGGCGGGTGTGTTCGTCGTCCGGGCCGACCCGGTCGGCTGGTGGCGCCGTCGGCGCACGGCGTCCGGCGACGGCGGGATCGCGACCGCCGCCGGGGTGGCCGACCCCGACGGTGATCCGGCGCCGATGCGCACGTCACGGGAGTACCTCCTCGGCACCGCGCTGATGCTCGGACCGGCGGTGGCCGTCGCGCTGGTGTGGAGCGTGATCGACAAGGTGCGGGCCGTGGTGGCGCCCGACGTCATCCCGCAGATCGTCCAGTCGAAGGCGCACGGCATGCCGCCGCTGTCGTACTTCCTCAACGTCAACCAGGTGTTCGCCTGGTTCCCGCCGGTCAACGGCTACGACACACCCCGGTTCGTCACCGTCTACACCCAGGACGCCCGGGTGCTGCTCACCTACCTGTTCGCCGGTGCGCTCCTCGTCGGGGCGTTGCGCTTCGCCCGGCGCGACGAGATCTCCCTCATGGCCGGGTTCGTCGCGCTGATCGGCCTCGTCGGCGGACCGCTGTACGTGGCGCTCAACGTCGGCGTGCAGGGGATCCTGCTCGACCTGCCCGCCCGGTACGGGCTGAGCCTGTTCCCGTTCATCGTGGTGGTGGTGGCGTCGTTCGCCCGCCGGCGGGTGGGCACGGCGGTGCTGTGGGTGATCGCGGTCCCCGCGTACGTCGTCACGATCCTCGCCATGCTCCAGCATTGACCGGAGCCCGCCGGGGCCGTCGGTAGCATCGGATGGTCCGGTCCGCAGTGCGCGGATCGAGGCCCCGCCGACCGAGGAGGCCGTCCGAATGGATCAGCCCGAGACGATCCCGCTCTCGCGGCCGACGTTCGGCGAGGAGGAGCTCGACGCGCTGCGCGAGGTCCTCGACTCCGGCTGGGTCGCCGGGCAGGGGCCGCGGGGTCGTCTGCTCGAGGAGGCGTTCGCCGAGCTGTGCGGCGTTCCGGCCGTGGCCGTCGCCAACTGCACGGCGGCGCTCCACCTGGCGCTGTTGGGGTTCGACATCGGTCCGGGCGACGAGGTGCTCGTCGCCGACTACACCTATCCGGCGACGGGCCATTCGGTCCTCTACACGGGTGCGACGCCGCGATTCGTCGACGTCCGTCCCGACACCTGGACCATCGACGTCGACGCCGCCGCCGCGGCCATCGGGCCACGGACGGTCGGCATCGTCGCCGTCGACACGCTCGGTCAGTGCGCCGACCTCGGTCCGCTCGGTGAGTTGGCGGCCCGGCACGGGATCTTCCTGGTCGAGGACGCCGCCTGCAGCGTCGGGGCCACCTACCGCGGGCAGCCGTCGGGCTCCCTCGCCGACGTCGCCTGCTTCTCGCTGCACGCCCGCAAGGGCATCACCTCGGGCGAGGGCGGCATGCTGGTGTCGCCCGACCCCGAGCGCGTGGAGCGCGCGCGGCGGCTCTCGTGCTTCGGGGTCGAGAGCGCCCACGCCCGGCAGGCCGCCGACGGGCTGCCGGTCCCGGTCTTCGAGGCGCTGGGTTACAACTACAAGTTGAGCGACATCCAGGCTGCCGTCGCGCTCGTCCAACTCGGTCGGCTGCCCGACCTCCTGGCCGCTCGCCGGCGGGTCGCCGCCGCCTACCTCGAGCGCCTGGCCGACGTTCCGGGCGTCCGGCTGCCGGTGGTGGGCGAGGAACGCGACCACACGTGGCAGACGTTCGCGCTGACGCTCGATCCGGGTGTGTCGCGGGGTGCGGTCGCCACCGAGCTGCGGAGTGTCGGCGTGCAGGTGAACATCGGCACCTTCGCCTCCCACCGTCAACCGGTCTACGGCCCCCAGGAGCCGCTCCCGGTCTCGGCCGGGCTCTTCGAGCGGCACCTGGCCGTGCCCATGCACGCGAACCTCACCGAGACCGACGTCGACCGGGTGGTCGACGCGGTGCGCACGGCGCTCGCCCGGTCCGTCTGACGACGCGGGTCAGGTGCGGGGACGGGCGAGGATGCGCTCGTAGAGCTCGAGGTGCTTGCGGGTGACGGCCTCGAGGGTGAAGTGCTCGTCGACGAGGCGGCGCTGCCCGGCCGCGACCCGGGCGGCCAGCTCGGGGTCCTCGATCAGTCGGGCGATGTTGTCGGCCAATGCTGCGGGGTCGTCGAGCGGGGTGAGGACGAGGTCCTCACCGGAGCGGAGGGTGATCCCGGGGAAGTTGTCGGGCCGCACCGACGCGACGACCGGCACACCGGCGGCCATCACCTCGAGCGATCCGGTGCCGAGGCCGTAGCCCTGGAGGTCCTTGGCCTCGACCGTGGCGATGGCGAGGTAGTCGGGGACCTCGTCCTTGGGGACGCCGCCGGTGCAGACGAGGTGGTCGGCGACCTCGAGCTCGCGGGCCCGTTCCTGGAAGCGCTCGTCGTAGACGATCCCGACGACCACGACCGCCACGTCGGGACAGCGTTCGACCAGGGCGGGCATCGCCTCGACCAGGGCCAGGCGGTTGCGCACCGGGATGACGTGACCGAGCGACAGCACGACCGGCCGATCCCCGAGCCCGAGCCGCTCCCGGACGGCCGTGCCGTCGCGGTCGAAGCGGGTCGGCTCGACCCCCACGGGGATCGGGGCCAGGCGGTCCTCGGGGACGTGGTAGCGGTCGACGATGTAGTCGTGCATGGGGCGGTCCATCACCACGACGTCGGGGTGCGAGCGGTCGACGAACCAGCGCACGAGGGTGCGATCGCCGAACCGGAGGGCCACGTCGTGGACCGGGCTGGTGTGCTCGAGCCGGGTGTGGACCGACAGCACGGTCGGGATGCGGCGTCGGTGCACGTACGCCGAGCTCATGAAGGTGAGGTCGAAGAACTGGCCGTGCTGGTGCACGACGTCGGGGCCGAAGTCGTCGAGGGCGGCGGTCATCCGGCGGTGGTTGCGCGGGGAGTAGGCGAAGTTGACGTCGAAGCGCATCGTGAGCTTCGACTTCGGCACCGACCAGCTCGGCAACCGGACGATGCGGTATCCGTCACGCTCCTCCTCGAGGGGAGCGTCGCCGAACGCAGCGGTGACCACGAGGATCTCCACCCCGCGCTCGGTCAGGTGACGGGCCAGGCCCTCGGTGAGGTGGGCACTCCCACTCGCCCGCGGGGGGAAGAAGTTGTTGACCAGCGCGACCCGCATGCCCCGGGTCACCGGTCGGGACCCGCGGGTCCGGCGGCGGCCACCCGGACGGTCTCGGCGACGACCCGGTGGGGCGCGAGGAGGGTCGAGCGCTCCTCCTCGGGATCGATCTCGCCGCGGGCGAGCGCGACGAACCGCTCGAGCTGCACGGCGAGCGGCTCGCGGGCGTCGTGGATGGTGGGGATGTCGATGATCGTCTGCTGGCGGTAGCCGGCGCCGTCGTCGCTCGGCTCGAGGTCGCCGACGTGGCGGTACACCGTGAGGTCCTGACGGACGAGGTCGATCTCGATCACCCGCTCGAGCTCGCCGATCACCAGACTGCGGACCTTGCGTTGGGCGATCCGGCTCGCCGAGAGCGACGCGACGGCGCCGTCCCGGTACGACAGCACGACCTCGGCGACGTCCTCGGCGCCGGGGAGCGACCGCGGGTCGAACGTCGCGAAGTGGGCGTCGACGCGGCTCGGCTCGGCTCCGGCCAGCCGCAGGACGAGGTCGACGTCGTGGATCAGGAGGTCGTAGGCGACCCCGGTGGTGATGCGGGGTGCGTACGGCGAATGCCGCACGGACGCGATGTGGATCGGATCGCCGACGATCCGCATCGCGGTCCGGACCGCCGGGTTGAACCGCTCCAGCAGCCCGCACATCAAGGGGACGTCGGCCCGGCGGGAGGCCTCGACGACCGCTTCGGTCGCGGCGAGGTCGGCGGTGATGGGCTTCTCGACGAGGAGCGGCGTCCCGGCCTCGATCACCCGGTGGGCGATCGCAGCGTGGGTCGGCGTGGGGGCGGCGACGACGACCGCGTCGACGGAGTCCGGGTCGTCGAGCTCGGGCTGCCAGGAGGCCTGGAACCGGTCGGCGAGGCGACGACCCTGCTCGGGATCGGGGTCGACGACGACGGCGAGGCTCGCCACCTGTGACTGCGCCACGACCCGGGCGTGCAGCGACCCCATGGTGCCGGCGCCGACGAGCGCGATCGACAGGGGTTCAGGGGGCATGGCGGACCGGAGTTCGGGGCCCGGAGGCTCGCGGCACGGACCCGCGGAGGCTACCCCGGCCGGGGTCGGGGCTCAGGCCCCCAGGGCGGTCCGGGTGGCGTCGATCACCCGGTCGAGGTCCGAGGTGGTCAGGCCGGGGTGGACGGGCAGCGAGAGGACCTCCCGGCTCACCCGCTCGGCCTCGGGGGTCGGATCGACGACCACCCGCGGGTGGTCGCGGTAGCAGTCGTAGTCGTGGACCAGCCGGGGGTAGTAGATGCCGCTGCCGACCCCGGCGTCGGCCAGGCGGGCGACCAGCCCGTCCCGGTCGACCGGGGCGTCGGGGCCGACGCGCACGGTGTACTGGTGGAAGACGTGGGTCCGCCCCGCCGCCCGGTGGGGAACGGTCAACCCGGGGACGTCGCGCAGACCCTCGTCGAGGCGCGCGGCGTTCCGCTGGCGCGCCGCCGTGATCTGGTCGAGCCGTTGGAGCTGCGCGACCCCGATCGCCGCCTGGACGTCGGTGAGCCGCCAGTTGTGGCCGGGCACGACGTACTCGTACCGGGCGCGCATGCCCTGGTTGCGGAGCAGTCGGATGCGGTCGGCGACGGCGTCGTCGTCGGTGGTCACCAGGCCGCCCTCGCCGGTGGTGATGTTCTTGGTCCCGTAGAGGGAGAAGCACCCGACCCCGAACGAGCCCACCCGCCGCCCACCGACCTCGGCGCCGTGCGCCTGGGCGGCGTCCTCGACGATCGCCAGACCGGCCCGGGCGGCGAGCGCGACGACCCCTCCCATGTCGGCGGCCTGGCCGTAGAGGTGCACCGGGATGAGTGCGCGTGCGGCCGATCCGACCAGCGCTGCGGCCGCTGCGGGGTCGAGGGTGAAATCCCCACCGTCGATGTCGGCGAAGCGGGCGGTGGCGCCCGTCTCGAGGATCGCGTTGAGCGTGGCGACGAAGGTGAACGGTGAGGTGACGACCTCGTCGCCGGGACCGACGCCGAGACCCTCGAGGGCCGCGACGAGCGCCGTCGTCCCGGAGTTGACGGCGATGACGTGGCGGGTGCCCGACACCTCCCGGAAGGCGGTCTCGAACCGCTCCACCATCGGGCCCTGGACGAGGTG
>JAFMJM010000225.1 GCA_017853455.1 Acidimicrobiia bacterium
CCCGTGACCATCGTCCTCGGGACCGGCGCCTTCACCCGCTACCGGATCGTGCCCCCGACCGTGACGGTCCCGGTCGCCGAACGACCGACGGTGGCGGCGGTCGACGTCCGGCGCGCCACGGCGATGATCGCCATCGCGTCGTTCTGCCTGTACCAACAGGACCTGCTCTTCCGGGTCGCCCTCGACGAGCCGGTCCTCTACGCGATCGCCGCCGCCATGTTCGCCCTCGGTGCGATCGGCGCGACCGCGCAGTTGGCGTGGAACGCACCGGGCCGCCTGCCGAGCCAGCGCGGCATGGTGGTGTCGGTCGTGGCGTGCGCGCTGGGAACGGCGGGGCTGCTCGCCGCACCCGGGCTCGCCGGAGCGACGTGCTCGCTCCTGCTCGGCTGGGGCTGCGCCTACGGGTTCCAGGGCTGTCGCCCGATCTACGCCTGGGCGGCGAAGCCCGGTCTCTCGTCGGGGTGGCAGACCGCCTGGTCGACGGTCGCCGTCGCCGTCGGGGCACCCACCGCCGTGTCGGTGCTCCCCCACGCCGGTCCCGCGGCGGTGCTCCTCACCGCCAGCGTGGTGCTCGCCGGCTCGGTGGCGCCCAGCGTGGAGAAGAGCCTCTCCCGGATGAACCAGGTCTGATCAGCCGAGCGGACGGAACACGCCGTGTTGCAGGTCGATGAGGACGCGGTCGAGCGCGTCGTGGTCGACCACCAACGGCCCCGCGAACGGCGCCGAGATCCCGACCAGCAACGCCAGGGCCAGCGCGACGACCAGCGCGACGCCGCCGACCAGGACCAGGCTCGCGTGGCCGCCCCACAGGGTGAGGAGCGCCACGTTGACCACGAGCGCGAGGCCGGTGATCACGAGCACGAGCAGGTAGCTCATCGGAATCCCTCGACTGGCCTCGGCGATGCGGTCACGGCGGGCCATCGTGACCCCGTCGAGGCCGGCGAGGAGCTCCGACGACACCGACGCCGGCAGGCCCGGCCGGGTCGCCTGGTCGCGTGTGACCGTCTCGAGGCGGCGGAGACCGCGCTCGACCGGGCCGAGGATCGGCTCGTCCTCGAAGGTCTTCGTCCATTCCGGCCCGACCATCACCTCGATGTAGTCGGCGAGGGCGTCCTGGACGGCCACCGTGTCGACCCCGGGGTTGGTCGCCGCCCAGGCCAGCCGGCTCGACGCGGTGGCCTCGCTGCTGGCGGCGGACTGCGCGACCCGCAGGTACCCGGCTTCGTTGACCACCGTGAAGGCGACCATCACCGCGAACAGGGCGGCGAGCGCCGGGGTGAGCGGACCGACGATGGCCAGGACCTTGGGCTTGTCCTCGTCGGGCACGTACCGGTGGGCGAGCAGCCGGGTGAGCACCGCCGCGCCCGCGAAGAACACGATGGACGAGACGACCAGCACCCACGGGTTGATCGAGAAGATGGGATCGGGTTGCACCGGCGGGCCCTTCGCTCCGGACGTCCGGTCAGCAGCCGGCGCCGCGCAAGGTGGGGTACGGATCCACCTTCTGGCCGTTCGGGCCACCGATCCGGATCTCGAAGTGCAGGTGGGGCCCACTGGTGTTGCCGGTCATGCCGACCCAACCCACGACCTCGCCCTGGACGACCGCCCGGGGGCCGCCGGCGTAGTCCGAGAGGTGCGCGTAGAAGTAGGTGTTGCCGTCGTCGGCGTTGAGGTAGAGCTCGTTGCCGCCGGCGCCGCCGCTCATCGTGAAGAACGTGCCGGCCTTGACCGCCACCAGCGGGGTCCCGACGGCCGACATCATGTCGATGCCGTAGTGGAACCCCCCGCCCCGCGGCCCGTAGTCGTCGACGTACGCCGATCCCTGGACCGGGCACTGGAACGGCCCTCCGCCCGGGTTCACGATGATCTGCCCGGCCGCGCCACCCCCACCGCCGCCGCCACCGGGAGCCGGTCGGCTGGCGGCCTGGATCGCCCGGAGTCGGGCGGCCTCGGCCTGGGCCGCGGCCTCCTTCTCCTGGTCGAGCTTGACGATGAGCGCGTCACGCGCCGCGTTCGCCTCGGCCAGCACCTTCTGCATCTCGTCGAGCCGGACCTGGAGCTGGGCGCGGATGGCGTCGAGCTCCTCGCGCTGGCGCCGCAGTTCGGCCCGCTGGTCGGCCAGGTCGTCCTTCAGGTTGGCGAGGGTGTGCACGGCCCGCTCCGAGGCCTTGTTCTCCTCGGCCAGGAAGCGGGTCCGGCGGGTGGCCTCCATCGGGCCACTCGTCGACATCAGCGCCTCGACGCCACCGGCGGCACCACCCCGCGCGACGTAGGCCCTCACCGCGCGGTCCCGGACCTCGATCTCCAACTCGTCGATCCGGGTCTGGGCCTGGGCGATCGAGGCCTCGAGCTGGTCGATCCGCTCCTGAAGGGCGTCGTAGCGGCCCTCGACCTCGCTGAACTCGGCGGCGAGCTGGTTGGCGGCGTCCTGGGCCTCGGTGACCTTCTGGCGGGCGGCGGCCAGGTCGGAGGCGGTGTCGGCGCCGGCGGGGACGACCCAGGCGACGATCGCGAGCGCGACGACCACGAGGGCGCCGAGGCTGCGGATCGGGCGGGTTCGGGAACGCGACACGAGGACTCCTCCGGAGTCCGCCCGCTCCGGAGAGGATAGCCCGGGGCCGCCGAATCCCGCCCGCCCGCCACCGGCGGCCTCTCAGGAAACCCGGAATCCCTTGCCCGGGGCCGGTCGGTGCCGCCTGGCCTAGCCTGGCGCGGTGACCAACCCGACGCCACCGCCGGCCCGCAGAGCCCTCGGATCGTCGGGCCTGACGGTCCCTCCGCTCGCCTACGGCTGTTGGCGCTTCGCCGGCAGCTCGGTCGACGAGGCCCGGGCCCGGATCGAGACCGCCATCGGTGCCGGGCTCGACCTGATCGACACCGCCGACATCTACGGGTTCGGCGGCGCCGGGTTCGGAGCGGCGGAGGAACTCCTGGGAGCGGTCCTGCGGGCCGACCCCGGTCTGCGGGACGCCATGGTGCTCGCCACGAAGGGCGGCATCCGTCCACCGGTGCCCTACGACTCGTCCGCACCGTCCCTGCGTGCCGCGATCGATGCGTCCCGGAGGCGGCTGGGGGTCGACGTCATCGACCTGTGGCAGGTGCACCGGCCCGACGTCCTGACCCACCCGGCCGAGGTCGCCGAGACCCTCGTGTGGGCCGTGACCTCCGGGGCGGTCCGGACGGTCGGGGTGTCGAACTACACGCCGCCGCAGTACGAGGCCCTGCGTGTCCACCTCGCCGGGACCCCGGTACGGCTCGTGTCGACCCAGCCCGAGGTCCACGCGCTCGCCCTCGCCGCCGTCGACGACGGCGTCCTGGACCTGGCCGTGCGTGACGACCTCGTCCCGCTCGCCTGGAGCCCGCTGGCGGGCGGGCGACTCGGAGACGGAGTGGTGGCGGCCGACGCACGCGAGGCCGCGGTGCACGCCGCCCTCGACGACATCGCCGCGCGCGAGACGACCACCCGTTCCGCCGTGGCGTTGGCCTGGATCATGTTCCACCCGTCCCGACCGGTTCCCATCGTCGGCTCCAACCGGCCCGACCGGATCCGGGCCGCCGCCGACGCGCTCCGGGTCTCGCTCGACCGCACCGACTGGTACGCCGTCGCGCGCGCCGCCGGTCGACCGCAGCCGTGACGACCGGCGGTGCGGTGCGAGCCCGGCCGGACGTCTTCTGGTTCGGCGCGCTGTGCGACGACGACTACGAGTTCCTCGGCGATCCGACGTCGCTGATGCCGTCCGACGTCGACCACTGCCTCGACGTCGTCACCCGCGCCGAGCGGGCCGGGTTCGACGGCGTGCTGCTGCCCTCGGGCTACTCGCTCGGCATCGACGCCACGACCTTCGCGGCGGCGGCCGCCCGGTCCACCGACCGCCTGCGCCTGCTGCTGGCCGAGCGCATGGGCGAGACCTGGCCCCCGCAGTTGGCGCGGAGGCTGGCCACCCTCGACCAGATGTGCGGAGGTCGCCTGCTCTGCAACGTGATCTCGTCGGAGCTCCCGGGCGAGCAGATCGACGGCGCCGCGCGGTACCGCAGGACCGTCGAGGCGGTCTCGATCGTGCGTGACCTCCTCGACGGACGACCCGTCGACCATCACGGCGAGTTCTACGACCTCGCGGTCGACCCGCCCCGGATCGGCACCGTGAGCGGTCGAGCGCCGGCGTTCTACTTCGGCGGATTCTCCGACGTCGCCCGCGACGCCGCCGCGGAGATCGCCGACGTCTACCTCATGTGGCCCGACACCGAGGACGGGCTCCGCGACATGATC
>JAFMJM010000226.1 GCA_017853455.1 Acidimicrobiia bacterium
CCAGCACGTCAACGTGACCGACTCGGCGGTGCGGATCACCCACCTGCCGACCGGGGTCGTGGTGTCGTGCCAGAACGAGCGCTCCCAGATCCAGAACAAGGCCCGGGCGATGCAGATCCTCGCCGCCCGGTTGGCCGAGCGGGTCCGCGAGGAGCGGGCCCGGGAACTGGCCCAGATCTCGGGCGAGAAGCGCGACGTCGCCTTCGGGAGTCAGATCCGCACCTACACCCTGGCGCCCTACCGGCTGGTCAAGGACGAGCGGACCCGCCACGAGAGCGGCAACGTCGACGCCGTGCTCGACGGCGACCTCGACGAGTTCGTCGAGTCGTTCCTCCAGTGGCGCCGCCGCGAGCAGTCCTGAACCGCTGACGGGGCGGCCCGGCCCGGGGCCTGCCACCGCATCCGGGGACACGGGATGCCGCCCCGTTCCGGAGGGCCCGGGGTACCCTCGGCTCCTCCCCATGATTCGCTTCGAGCACGTCACCAAGACCTACAAGGGCGGGATCACGGCGCTGCGCGACGTGAACGCGGACGTCCAGAAGGGTGAGTTCGTCTTCCTGGTGGGGCCGTCGGGCTCGGGGAAGTCGACCTTCCTGCGGCTGCTGCTGCGCGAGGAGATCACCTCCGAGGGGCGCATCGTGGTGGCCGGTCGCGACATCTCGCGGCTGTCGCACTGGAAGGTCCCCCAGCTGCGGCGCAACATCGGCACGATCTTCCAGGACTTCAAGCTGCTGCCCTCGAAGACGGTCTACGAGAACGTCGCCTTCGCGATGGAGGTCATCGGCCGTCCCCGCAGCGTGATCCGGACCCAGGTGCCCCAGGTCCTCGACCTGGTCGGCCTCGCCAAGAAGGCCGGCCGCTTCCCGACCGAGCTCTCCGGCGGTGAGCAGCAGCGCGTCTCGATCGCGCGCGCGTTCGTCAACCGGCCCCTGATCATCCTGGCCGACGAGCCGACCGGGAACCTCGACCCGGCCACGACCGTCGGCATCATGCGCATCCTCGACCGGATCAACCGCACCGGCACGACCATCGTGATGGCCACGCATGACCAGCGGATCGTCGACGCCATGCGGCGACGGGTCATCGAGCTCGACCACGGTCAGCTCGTCCGTGACCAGGCGCGGGGCGTGTACGGCATCGGCACGGACGTCGCGCCGTGATCGCCCGGCTCCAGTACTTCTCGCGCGAGACCCTGATCTCGCTGCGGCGCAACCTGCTGATGACCCTGGCGGGCATCCTGACGGTCGCGGTGTCGCTGTCGCTGTTCGGTGGGATCCTGCTGCTGTCGAAGTGGGTCGACCACGGCACCGAGGTGATCAAGGGTGGTGTGCGCCTCGAGGTCTTCATGACGGTCAACGCCACCAAGCAGCAGATCGCCGACGTCCGGACCAACCTCGAGGCCGACCCCCAGGTGGAGAGCTTCCGCTTCCTCGACAAGGCGGCCGCCTACGAGGAGTTCAAGCGGATCTTCCGCAAGAACCCCGACCTCGTCGCCGCGGCCGACCCGGAATCGCTCCCGACGTCGTTCCGGATCGTCCCGAAGCAGGCCGAGTTCACGAACGCGATCAAGCGCCGGTTCGCACCCCAGGCGGGGGTCGACGACGTCGCCACGCCCGAGGAGGCCCTCCGGGGCCTGCTGAGCGCCACCCGGACCGCCCGGTGGATCTTCATCGGGCTGTCGATCGTGCTCCTCGTCTCGTCGCTGTTCCTGATCGTCAACACCATCCGCCTGGCCACGTTCGCCCGCCGACGGGAGATCGAGGTCATGAAGCTGGTCGGGGCCTCGAACTGGTTCGTCCGCGTGCCGTTCATGGCCGAGGGACTGGTGCAGGGCCTCATCGGGGCCGGTCTGGCCGTGGCCGTGGTCGTGGCGCTCAAGATCGGGTTCGACTCGTGGTTCTCGAGCCCCACCGGCTTCTTCCGGGACTTCTACGTGACCACCTCCGACGCCGTCTCGATCGCGGTGGTGGTCGTGGTGCTCGGGATCCTGATCGGCCTGGTGGGCTCGCTCATCGGCCTGCGTCGCTTCCTGCGGGTCTGACGCCTGCGGGGCGGGGTGCCGCCCGGGATGACGGGTTCGGGGCGCCCCGGGGTGGGCCCGGGACCCGGCGCGCCCCGACCGGGCCCCGGACCGGTCCGGGCCGTCACGGATGTTGCATGTGTGGCTGATGTGGTTGGTGGGGAATAGCCTGTCGGGGTGCCGTCCCGCCGCCTGATCGTCGCCTGTGCCGCCGGGGCCCTCGTGGCCGGGCTCGGCGCGGTCCCGGCCCGGGCCCAGACCTCCAACGCCGACCGGCAGGCCCAGCTGGGCCAGCAGATCAACGAGGCGGGGGCGTCGGAGGCCGACGCCCTGCGGGCGCTCCAGCAGATCCGCGACCGCAAGGCGCCGATCGACGCCCGGGTCGCCCAGCTCGACGCCGACCTGGCGGCGATCGAGGCGCGTCTGGGCCCGCTCACCGCAGAGTCCGACCGGCTGGCGGAGCAGATCCGGCAGGCCCAGACCGAGGTCGCGGCGGCGCAGAAGGACTTCCGCGAGGCTCGCGCCCGCTTCGACGACCAGGCGGCGCTGCTGTACCGGTCGGCGCGCCGGGGTGCGTCCTACGAGGTCGTGGCGGCGTCGCAGCCGGCCGATCTGATCCAGGGCACCGCGTACGTCGACACGATCAACCGCAAGCAGCAGCAGGTCGTCCACAAGATCGCCACCCTGCGGGACGAGGTCGACGCGCGCCGTCAGGCGCTGACCGACCAGAAGGGTCAGGTCGCGGCCGCCACCGCCGAGGTGCAGGCCCTGCGCGACGAGGCGGCGGCCAAGCGGGCCGAGGTCGAGCCGGCCCGGGCGCAGGCGGCCGCCGAGGCCAAGGCCGAGGAGGCGCAGCTCGCCGCGATCCGTTCGCAGAAGGGCCGATACGAGGCGGAGCTGGCGGCGCTCAAGGCGGCGTCGGAGGCCATCGGCAACGTGATCCGGGGCAACGGCTCGACGCCGGGTGTCGCCGGTGCCTGTTCGGTGCGCCCGGTCAACGCCCCGGTCACCAGCACGTTCGGCTGGCGGGTGCACCCCATCACCGGCGAGCGGCGGCTCCACGAGGGCATGGATCTCGGGGCGGCGTCGGGCACGCCGATCAAGGCGTGTCGCTCCGGACGCGTGACCTTCGCCGGTTGGCAGGGTGGCTACGGCAACGTCGTGATCATCGACCACGGCGGCGGCATGTCGACGGTCTACGGGCACCAGTCGTCGGTCGCCGTCTCGGCGGGTCAGCAGGTGAACGCCGGCCAGGTCATCGGCTCCGTCGGCAGCACCGGCATGTCGACGGGACCGCACCTCCACTTCGAGGTGCGTATCAACGGCACCCCCGTCGACCCCGCCCCGTACTTCTAGGACCGACCGGTCGCGGCTCCCGGACGCGCGGAAGGCGCCCCGTCCGGGGCGCCTTCCGGTCGTCGGTGCCGTCGCCGTTCCGTCGTCGTCGGCCGGAGCCCGACCACGACGGTCCGGGGCGGGTCCGGGACTACTTGTTGGGCTGCGGGGTGATCCGCAGGTAGGGCTTGAGGGCCTTCCAGCCCTTCGGGAACTTGCCCTTGGCGTCCTCGTCGGAGAGGGCGGGGACGATGATGACGTCCTGGCCGTCCTTCCAGTCGACGGGGGTGGCCACGGAGTAGTTCGCCGTGAGCTGCAGCGAGTCGATCACCCGGAGGATCTCGTCGAAGTTGCGGCCCGTGCTGGCCGGGTAGGTGATGATCAGCTTGACCTTCTTGTCGGGGCCGATCACGAACACCGAGCGCACCGTGAGGGTGTCGTTGGCGTTCGGGTGGATCATGTCGTAGAGGTCGGAGACGGTCCGGTCGGAGTCGGCCAGGAGCGGGAAGTTCAGGGCCGTGCCCTGGGTCTCCTCGATGTCGCCCTTCCAGGCGTGGTGGTCGGCGATCGGGTCGACCGAGAGGCCCACGACCTTCACGTTGCGCTTGTCGAACTCGGGCTTGAGGGCCGCGACCCGGCCGAGCTCGGTGGTGCAGACGGGGGTGAAGTCCTTCGGGTGCGAGAAGAGGACGCCCCAGCCGTCGCCGAGGTACTCGTGGAACGAGATGGTGCCCTCGGTGGAGTCGGCGGTGAAGTCGGGTGCGATGTCGCCCAGGCGCAAGGCCATTGGAGTCTCCGATCGGTCGGGTGGTGCTCGGGTGCGGGGGGAGCGACAGCGTAAACGCTCGCGCGGCCGGGCTGCCACGGCCGGCCCGGGCCCGCGCGAAATCCCCGCCCGGGTTTGACGGACG
>JAFMJM010000227.1 GCA_017853455.1 Acidimicrobiia bacterium
CCGTCCCGCTGGCCGCCGCTTTCCACCGCCCCGGCGCCACCGAGTGGCAGGACCGCCTCGTCCCCGCCAGGATCACGGTGGTCGCCGTGTCGCCCGACGGGCTCGACCGCACGTTCGCGCTCGGTGGGATCGCCGACGAGTTCGGCCTCCGGACGACCGGTCACCACCCGACGCTCGACGAGTACCCGCGGGCGGCGGCCCACGTACGGTTCTCCCGGAGTCGGACGGTGACCGGTGACGCGCCGCTCTGCGGACAGGACACCGAACGGGTGCTGGCCGGCATCGGCCGCGACCCGGATGGAGCACCCCGTGGGGGAGGAGACGCATGATCGATCTGCGCAACCAGGCCGCCGTCGTGGGCATCGGCTACGTGCCGTTCGGCAAGCGGGGCCAGTACGCGGAGAAGGGTCATCTGCGGCTCGTGGTCGAGGCGATCACCGCGGCCTGTGCCGACGCCGGGATCTCGCCCAAGGACGTCGACGGCTACAGCTCGTACTACACCCCGATCGACCCGCCCGACCTCTTCGAGGCGTTCGGCGGTGAGCGTCTGCGGTACGCGTCGCAGACCTGGGGCGGTGGCGGTGCCTCGATGTGCGGCGCGTTCTCCAACGCGGCGATGGCGGTGGCGACGGGTCAGGCCGACTACGTCGTGGTGCACAAGGTCATGACCATGGAGACCGGCGCGCGCTACGGGCAGGCGTTCGGACAGCTGGGCCAGGGTGTGCCGGCGGTCGGTGGGCCCATGCAGTTCAGCGTGCCCTACGGACTGCAGTCGCCCGGGCAGATGTTCGCGCTCGCAGCCCGGCGCCACATGCACCGCTTCGGGACGACCACCGAGCAGTTCGCCCACGTCACGATGCACGCCCGCGCGATGGCGGCGAACAACCCCGAGGCCCGGTTCCGTACGCCGATCACGGTGGAGGACCACCACGAGAGCCAGATGATCGCCGACCCGCTGCGGCTGTTCGACTTCTGCATGGAGACCGACTACGGCTGCGCGGTCGTGATCACGTCGGCCGAGCGGGCGCAGGACTGCCCCCACCCACCGGCCTACATCGCCGCTGCCGGTCTCGGGGCGCCGTACCGCTTCGGCAACGCCCTGATGAGCTTCTACAACCAGCCCGACGACGACTTCGCGTCGAGCGGCCAGCGGGCGATCGCCGCCGAGCTGTTCCGGCTCTCGGGCCTCTCGCTCGCCGACATGGACGTGGCGATGGTCTACGACCACTTCACGGCGATGGTCATCATGAGCCTCGAGGACTTCGGCTTCTGCCCGAAGGGGGAGGGTGGCCCCTACGTCGCCGACGGCAACCTCGGCCTCGACGGCCCGCTCCCGGTGAACCCCCACGGCGGCAACCTCGCCGAGGCCTACACCCACGGGATGAGCCACGTGAACGAGGCGGTGCGCCAGATCCGGGGCACGGCCATCAACCAGATCCCCGACGCGACCAACGTGCTCGTGGTGGGTGGTGCCGGTCCGGCGCCGTCGAGCGGCATGATCCTGACGGGGGAGCGATGAGCGAGCAGATGCCGGGCCTGCCGGCCCCGAAGCCCGACCCGGCGACCGCCGGCTACTGGGAGGCGGCCGGTCGCGGCGAGTTGGTGGTGCAGCGCTGTGGCGAGTGTGGGACCGACCGGCATCCGCCGACCCAGGTCTGCTACGTGTGCAACTCGCTCGACTGGACGTGGGAGCCGCACTCCGGCCGGGGTCACGTGTTCAGCTACACGTGGGTCGACCGCCCGATCCTGCCCGCCCTGGCCCCGCTCGGCGCCTACAACACCACGGTCGTCGAGCTCGACGACACCACCGGCGTGGTGCGGATCCTGAGCCGCATCACCGACGTGGGCCGAGACGAGCTGGCGATCGGGATGCCGGTCGAGGTGCACTTCGACCCGGCGGGCGACGGGATCGCCCTGCCGGTGTTCCGTCCCGTCACGGAGGTGGCCCGATGACCGACGTCCTGATCTCCGCCGACTCGCACGTCACCGAGCCGATCGAGCTCTACGAGGAGCGGGTCGACGCCCGGTTCCGTGATCGGGTGCCCCGGATCGTCGAGCGCGACGGCTGGCGCACCCTCGTCGCCGAGAGCGTCACGCCCCGCAAGCTCATGACCGTGAGCGAGCTCGACCTGGCGGTCGTGGGCGGCTCCGATCCCGATCAGCGTCGACTCGAGCAGGCCCAGGACGGCGTCACCGCCGAGGTCGTCTACCCGAACTGGGCGTTGACCGTGGTGTTCGTCGGCGATCCGGAGCTCCAGATGGCGATCGCCGGGGCCTACAACGACTGGGCCTGCGACCACCTCATGCACGAGCACCGCAGCCTGCCGGTGGCGATGGTCCCGATGGCCGACGTCGACGCCGCCATCGCCGAGGCGCGGCGGTGCGCCGGGCTCGGGTTCCGGGCCCTGTCGCTCCCGGCGCGGGTCGAGCAGGCCGAGTACAACGATCCCCGCTACGACCCGTTCTGGTCGTGTGCCACCGAGTTGGGCCTGCCCCTGACGTTCCACTCGGGCACCGGACACGATCCCCGGATGGTGCGCGGCCCCGGGGCCAACGTCATGAACTACGTGTTGGCGGCGCAGATGGACGGCCCGCGGGTGCTGCTCTCCCTCGCGGCCGGCGGTGTGCTCGACCGGTTCCCGGCGCTGCGGGTGGTGGTGGTCGAGACCGGGGCCTCGTGGCTGGGCTGGGTGATGACCCAGGCCGACGAGGTGTACGTCGACCACGCCCGGTTCTCGAAGGTGCAGCTGTCCGCGAAGCCGAGCGAGTTCATCCGGCGCCAGTGTGCCGCCACGTTCATGGTCGACCCCGTCGCCGTGCGCAACCGCGACGTCACCGGGACCGGCGTGCTGATGTGGGGCAACGACTACCCGCACCCCGAGGGCACGTGGCCCAACTCGGCCCCGGCCGTCGCCGAGCAGTTCGACGGCGTCGGGGAGGCCGACCGGGCGGCGATCCTGGGCGGCAACGCGGCGTCCGTCTTCGGGTTCGACCTCGCCCGCGTCTGAACGGGGCGCCACGGTCGTGGCCCGTCACGACGGGGACCGGTGCTCCTCGAGCAGGCGCGCCAGGTCGTCACCGGTGACGGTGAAGCCGCCGTGGGTCTGGAGCTGCTTGGCCGGTGAGCCGCTGGGCTCGTCGGTCCGGCAGCGGGTGCGGTCCATGCGCACACTGACGAAGTCGCTCCCACGGTGGAACGGGCGGATGATCCACCACCGCCGGTTGATGGCGAGGCCGCTCGACCGGGCGAGGAGGAGCGCGCGATCGGGATCGTGGTGCCAGTACCGGCACCGTTCGCCGGTGTCGGTGATGACGACGGTGAACCACCCGTCGTCGGTCGGGTCGACCACGGTGCACCTCTCGTCGAGCGCCCGCCCCTCCTCCCGGCCCGCGCGCATGGCCTGGACCCAGTGGACCTTGTGCCCCGCCGCCCACGACGTGCAGTCGTGTGGATCGGGCGGGGGCAGGGCCTCGGCGGCCCCGACGGGCTCGGGCTCGTGGACGGATTCGGGCGATTGGGTGGATTTGGTGGGTCGGGTCATGTCGTGTCCTTCCGGACCGGACATCCGGGTGCGGGCTGCTCGACGGGGGTGGTGCTCTCGACGCTCGGTTGCGCGTACGCGCCACATCCCTGCACGGGGCAGGCAGGCACCTCGGGGGTCGGTCCCAGGTTGCCGGGCTCGGTGAGCCGCTCTGGATGCTTCGGAGCGAACGTACCGACGGCGTGGGACACGCGCTCCGCCGACGAAGCCTCGCCCCCTCCGGCGGAGCGCCCGGTTCGGGCGTGCGGAGTCCGGTGTATAATGAGGCGGTGGCCGGCTCGCCGAACGTCCTGATGCTCGTCACCGACAACCAGTCGGCCGACTCGCTCGGGTGCTACGGGAACGTCGAGCACGAGACCCCCCACCTCGACCGCCTGGCGCGAGAAGGCGTGCAGTTCCTGCGGGCCTTCTGCACGAACGGGCTGTGCTCACCGACGCGGGCGTCGATCCTCACCGGCCTGATGCCGTCGCAGCACGGCGTCCACCTTGCGATGCCGGACGACGAGGTCATGCCCAAACCGACCGACTACGACGTGACCCGCGAGTTTCGGACCCTGCCCTACGAGCTGCGTCGCCACGGGTTCGCCACGGGCATGGTGGGGAAGTGGCACCTCGGCAACTTCCGTCAGCCGGGCCACGGCTTCGAGCACTGGGTCGCCTTCACCAAGGGTCACACGACCGACTTCTACGACAACGAGGTCTACG
>JAFMJM010000228.1 GCA_017853455.1 Acidimicrobiia bacterium
TCGGGCGCGCCGACCGGATCACCCCGGTGGAACATCCGCTCGTTCTCGACGACCACACCCTTGTTCCAGAGCGGGTGCTCGAGCACGGCCGGCGGCGCGGCGGGCCCGTCGGGCCAGTAGGTGAACGTGCCGCGCTCGCCCCGGTACCACCAGGTGATGACCTGGGCCTTCTTCAACTGGTGGTCGGTGAACAGGCACGACTTGCCCATCGTGTTGAGCAGCCACGTGGGCGTGTTCTCGAGGGTCATCCCCCGGAAGCTGACGGCGTCGAGGTGGGCGTTGAGCCCGCTGCGGTGGGCGCCACACAGGTTGAACAGCATCCCCTGGGGCTTGGCGTACTCCACCCCCCAGTAGTCCTTCACCCACGCCGTGAACCGCTCGTTGTAGAAGCAGTCGAAGAGCTCGTCGTGGAGGCACACCGAGTTCTCGGCGAGGAATCCCCGGAAGTGGGCGGTGGCGATGTCGTCGAGGGTGAGGTCGAGCCCTTCGGGGACGACTCCGGTCGAGGTCGCGATCAGCTCCTCGACCGTGTCGAAGTGGTGGGCCGTGATCGTCGGCCACGGGCCGTGCGTCCGGATGACGTCCCAGATCCGCTCGACCTGGTCAACGGTGTAGACGCCCTCCACCACCCGCGGCGGCGCGACGGGGCGCATCCGCCCCGGTGCGAGGTCCGGTCGCTCCCCCATCGGCGTCCCTCCCGTCGGGCCGGCCACCCGGCCGGGCCACGGAGTGAATATAACGCGGTTATCTCCAGGGTGGCGGGTGAGCGGCGGTTCACCCGCCTTGATCTGCGGTGAACGCGGCCTCGAGCGCAGCAGCGGCCGCCTCCGTGAACCCCCCGCGACCGCTCCACCGCACCCGGCCCGCCCGGTCGACGCCGAGCACCGTGATGGTCGACCGGTCGTCGATGCCGAGCGGCACGGTGACCCGATCCACGTTCCCGTAGACGGTGAGGGTGCGGCGGAGCACCACCGGATCGCGGATCGCGGCGGCCATGCCCCCGTCGATGAACCGGCGCACGGGCGCCCACATCCGACCGATGGTGGGGATCTCGTAGAAGCGCAGACCGGGATCGGTCGCCGCCCGGCGCTCGAACCACGGCACCCAGGAGTCGACCAGCGCCTGGTGTTCGCGCCGGAACGCGATCACCACGACGTTGCGCTCCCCGGCGAACGCCGCCGGCAACTCGACCTCGACCCCCTCGAGGTTCTGTGCCCGAAGAGTGGGGAAGATCTGCGCCGGCACCACGACCCCAGCGTACGGACGGATCGGGAGAATCCACCGTCGCGCCGTCATCGACCGCCGCCACGGCGTAGAACATGACCACCAACGGTGACACCACGAGGGGGGTTCCGGTGATCCGACGCTTCGAGTCCTACGGCTTCGCCGCTGACGCCCCGGCTGCGGCCCGCGCCGATCTGGCCCGCATCCTGCGCGACACCGGTCGCCACATCCCCGAGGTCCGCCATTCGGCCACCGGCGCCAACCGGTCGGCGACCCCGATCGACCTCGTGTGGGAGCACTCCTACGAACAGGCCGACGACTACGCCCGCTACATGTGCCACCCCTTCCACGTCTGCGTGCTCGACCGCTACCTCCTGCCCGAGAGCCCCGAGTGCATCACCGAGCCGCGCCGCGGCCTGGCGCTCGGGCTCTTCGGTTACGAGACCGACGACGCCGACTTCGTGGCCCCGGCCGGAGTGCGCCGCATCGTGGCGTTCCGCGCCGATCCCGACGCCACTGCCGAGGCGGTCGCCGACTTCGTGACTGCACTCCGGCACGAGCCCGCCGAGGGCGCGTTGATCTCGGTGGCGGCGGCCAACACCATGGGTCTCGTCTGGTACCCCGACGGCTGGACCCACGTCTGGGAGCAGGTCTTCCCCGACGAACCGACGATGCTCGCCGCGCTCCCCGCCGAGGCGGCCCGCCTGTCCGACGGCCCGGTGGTCGATTCGATCGACCTCTGGTACGGGATCGAGCCCGGACCGCCGCCCGGATCGTCACCCGACGCGGCCACCGCCGAGATTCCCGCCGGTCCGGTGCTGCTGGTCGACACCGTGACCGTGCCCGGGTCGCGGGTCGGCGAGTACCTCGACGGGTTCACCCGTCTGTACCTGGCGGGTGCGCGCCGACGGGGCCTCGAACTGGCTGCGTGCTGGCAGACGCCGTCCGGGCACGGCGAGGACGTGACCGTGACGACCGCGCTCGACGTCGGCTCGTGGGCCACCTGGGAGCAGGCCCGCAACGCCGCGGTCGCCGACCCCGACGTGACGGAGTGGATCCGCCTGCGGAGGTCGCTGATGACCGGTGGCCGGCGGACGTTCGTGACGTCGTCCGACCTCTAGAGCTCGACCGCCGCGATCCGCCGCCGACTCAGTGGAAGTCGGCGGGGAGACCCAACTCGGCGAACACCTTCCGCACCCGGTCGAGCAGCTCGCCCTGCGTCGTCGCCACACCCGGCTGCCAGCCCCGCACCGAGATGGCGACCCGGCCGTTCACGGTCCAACTGCAGAGCATGAGCACACCGCCGATGCGTCGGAGATGATCCTCCGGAAGCGGCTGCCCATCGACGACCCAGCAGTCCACGGCCTGGGTACCGGTCGGGCGAACCATCGCCGGATCGAGCACCCCTGACGACGAGCAGCCGACCGTCGCCGACGAGCCGGCGGCCACGCCTTCCAGGCGGCGGGCCAGCGCCTTGGGCACGAACGGCGTGACCGCGAGCGCCACCGTTGTCGGACTCCCGTGCGTCCGGAGATCGTCGAGTCGGCGCCCGATCTCGTGCCGGAGCCCACCGAGGTCGGAGGCGATGTCCTCCGGTCGGACCCGCACGGTCAGCGGCACGAGAGCGTTGGCCCGGGTGTCGCCCTCGATCCGATCGTTGATCGGAAACGTGAGCGACACGCAGCCGTCGGCGCCGACCCGGCCGAACTCGGCACCCATCCGAACGGCCAGTCCGGCGAACCCGGTGAGGACCGACCCCCCCAGCGCCTCCGCCCGCTCGCGCCAGACCGCCTCAGGGACACCGACGAGCACCGCGGGGACGTCGATCACCTCACCGCCGTCGACCGACCGCGACCGGACCGACTGCCAGAGCGAGCCGGGCACGGCGTCCCGCTCCGACCGACCGAGCCGGACGGTGGCGGCGAGGCCGCGAACCGCGGGCAGCACGGCACCGAGCGCGACCCGTGCGTCGTGGAGCCGGTGCCGCAGGGTGACCCGACCCCGCGGCGGCGGTGCCCCGACGCCGCCCGACCGACCGGTGGCGACGGCCTGCACGGCTTCGACGATCGCCAGGCCGTCACCCAGCGTGTGCGAAACGACCAGTGCGAGGGCGGCGCCGCCGTCGGTGAGCGGCACGGTCGCCAGGAACCAGCCCGGTCCGTGCTCGGGATCGACCTGCACGCCGGAGAGTGCCGCCGACCAGGCCCCGATCCGGTCGGGCTCGATCGGGTCCGCCGACTCGACCAGCGGGCCGGGACCGTCGGCACGCACCCAGTGGTGACGATCGCAGGGCACCGACGAACGCTCCACCCGTCGACCCAACGACGTGCCGGTCAGGGCCCGGCGGAAGTGCTCCAACTCCTCCCGGTCGAGATCACCCGGGTACCGCCAGACCACCTGCACGATCGAACTCCGCCCGAGCGCCCGGTGTGCGAGGAACGACGCCTGGTCGATGTCGGCGAGGAGCTGCTCCACGCCGGGCATCGTACGAGCACACCCATCGGCGTGTCAGCGGCGCGTCGCTTCACTCGAGGTGGCCGTCCACGCCCAGCGCGTCGAACGTCGCCCGCACCGCCGCCCGCAGGTCATCGCGGGTGCGCTCCCCCGCGGCGTCGGCGTGCTCGACGCTGATGGTCCAGGCCCGGCGGTCGAGCAGCTCGGCGAACGACATTGGCGCCGCCGCAGCGTGGCGACCCTCACCCACCTCCAAGACCACCCGCGCGAGTTCACGCTCGGCATCACGTCGGGTGCCCCGCACCGTCCGCTCGAAGTACCACATCACCCCGTCGGCATCACGGCCGACGAAAACCTTTACGCGCCAACTCTGCCGGCCCCGCTGCTGGATGTGCCCTCGCATGGCGAACCTCCTCTGATGAGGTAGGCCCGTCGGAGTGCCAAGAGATTGCCGACTGGCTGGAGAAACCCGATGAGGGTGCCGGCTCAGGTCGCTGACCCGGTGATCTGGCGCGCTCGGAGGGATTCGAACCCCCAACCTTCTGATCCGTAGTCAGATGC
>JAFMJM010000229.1 GCA_017853455.1 Acidimicrobiia bacterium
CGGGCGATCGGCACCCGGTAGGGCGAGCACGACACGTAGTCGAGACCCACCTCGTGGCAGAACGCCACCGACTTGGGGTCACCGCCGTGCTCGCCGCAGATCCCGAGCTTGAGGCCCGGGCGGGTCTCACGACCGAGGCGGACGGCGGTGCGGACCAGGCTGCCCACCCCGTCGACGTCGAGGGTCTCGAACGGGTTGGCGGTCAGCAGGTGCTGCTCGAGGTAGGCCGGCATGAACCGCCCCTCGATGTCGTCGCGGGAGAAACCGAACGTCATCTGGGTGAGGTCGTTGGTGCCGAACGAGAAGAACTCGGCGACCTCGGCGATGGCGTCGGCGACCAGGGCCGCACGCGGGGTCTCGATCATCGTGCCGACCGTGTAGTCGACCCCGACGTTGGCGCCACCGACGACGGCGTCGGCGACCTCGCGCACCCACGACACGGCGAGCGCGAGCTCGGCCTTGGCCACCGCCAGCGGGATCATGATCTCGACCTTGGGGTCACCACCGGCGAGCTTGCGCTCGATGGCGGCCTCCATGAGGGCCTGGACCTGCATCTTGTAGAGCGCCGGCTTGAGGACCCCGAGCCGCACGCCACGCGTGCCGAGCATCGGGTTGGCCTCCTTCCAGTGCTCCGCCGCCAGGAGCAGCGTGTGCCCGGCGTCGTCGAGCTCACCCTTGGCGTCGCGGACCAGGAGCTCCTCGATGTTCGGCAGGAACTCGTGGAGCGGCGGGTCGAGGAGACGGACCGTGACGGGCAGGCCGTCCATGGCCTCGAGGATCCCGAGGTAGTCCTCCTTCTGCTGCACGGCGAGCTCGGCGAGCACGGCGGTCTCCTCGGCCTCGTCGGCGGCGAGGATGAACCGCTGGATCAGGTGCAGCCGGGAGCCGAGGAACATGTGCTCGGTGCGGCAGAGCCCGATGCCCTCCGCCCCGAAGCCCCGCGCCACCTCGGCGTCGTGGGGCAGGTCGGCGTTGGTGCGGACCTTGAGCGTGCGGAACTCGTCGGCCCAGCCGAGGATGACCCCGAACGGACCGGTGGGCTCGGGGGTGACGACCGGCACCGGCCCGACGACGACCTCGCCGGTGTTGCCGTTGATGGAGATGACCTCACCCTCGGCGACGGTCACACCGTTGACGGTGAACTTCCGCCCGGCGACGTCGATCTCGAGCTCGGAGGCCCCGCACACGGCCGGGGTGCCCATGCCGCGGGCGACGACGGCGGCGTGGCTCACGAGCCCTCCCCGCGAGGTCAGGATGCCCTCCGCGGCGATCATGCCGTGGAGGTCGTCGGGAGACGTCTCGGGCCGGACGAGGATGACCCGCTCCCCCGCCTCGTGGCGCGCCTCGGCGTCGTCGGCGGTGAAGTACACCTGCCCCACCGCGGCGCCCGGCGAGGCGTTGAGCCCCTTGGTGACCGCGGTGTAGGTGGCCTCGGGGTCGAACTGCGGGTGCAGGAGCTGGTCGAGCTGCTCGGGCTGGATGCGCAGCACGGCCTCGCGCTTGTCGATGAGGCCCTCGGCCTCCATCTCGACCGCCATGCGCAGCGCCGCGACCGCCGTGCGCTTGCCGACGCGGGTCTGGAGGATGAAGAGGCGACCCTGCTCGATCGTGAACTCGATGTCGCACATGTCGCGGTAGTGGTTCTGCAGGAGGTTCATCACCTCGAGCAGCTGCGTGTGGCACTCGGGGAAGACGTTCGCCATGGCGTCGAGGGGCTCGGTGACCCGGATGCCGGCCACGACGTCCTCGCCCTGGGCGTTGGCCAGGAAGTCACCGTAGGGACGGTTCTCCCCCGAGGCCGGGTCGCGGGTGAACGCGACGCCCGTGCCGGAGTCCTCGCCCTTGTTGCCGAAGGCCATCGTCTGGACGTTGACGGCGGTCCCGAGGTCGTCGGGGATGTCCTCCATCCGCCGGTAGATGCGGGCCCGCTCACCGTTCCAGGACTTGAAGACCGCCTCGATGGCGTACTGGAGCTGCTCGATCGGGTCCTGGGGGAACTCGATCCCCGACTTCGCACGCACGATCCCCTTGAAGGTCTCGACGAGGCCCTTCAGGTCGTCGGCCGACAGCTCGGGGTCGGTGGCCACTCCCCGCTCGGCGCGCAGGGCCTCGAGCGCGTGCTCGAAGTCGTCGCCGGGAACGTCGAGGACGATCTTGCCGAACATCTGCACGAAGCGGCGGTACGAGTCGTAGGCGAACCGCTCGTTGCCCGTCTGGGCGGCGAGACCCTGCACCGACACGTCGTTGAGACCGAGGTTCAGGACGGTGTCCATCATGCCGGGCATCGAGAACGGCGCACCCGAGCGCACCGACACCAGCAGCGGGTCGGTGCCGTCGCCGAGGCGCTTGCCCATGTCGGCCTCGAGGGCGGTGAGCGCCGCCCGGACCTCGTCCATCAGACCGTCGGGCATGGCGTCGTGGGCCATGTAGACCTTGCACGCCTCGGTGGTGATCGTGAAGCCCGGCGGGACGGGGAGCCCGAGCTTGGTCATCTCGGCGAGGTTCGCACCCTTGCCGCCGAGCAGGTACTTCTGGCTCTTGTCGCCCTCCGCGAAGGCATAGACGAATTTCACGGCTCGATCTCCATCTGCGTGGTTCCGGGACGGAGGAGCCTACCGATCCTCCGGGCGGACCGAGGGAAGGGCGGGGGACGGGAGTCCCGGCGGGCTCAGGCCCGACCCTGGCGGACGGGCCGGTAGCGGGCGACGACCACGATCGACCGGGCCAGGCGGTCGGCGAGCGAGATCTGGTCGCGCCCCAACGAGAACGAGAGGCCGTAGAAGAGCGACAGGAACGCACCCATCTGCAGCAGCACCGGGATCGCGACTGCCGGGATCGCGTACCGTCTCAGCACCTGGGTGGCGGTCAGCAGATCGCCGCTGACCCGGTCCACCGTCATGATGTAGGTGAAGCGCTTGCCCAGGGTCTGACCCGTGCGCCACGTGGGGACACCGAACAGGACGACCAACCAGATCTCGAGCCACACCACGATGACCGCCAGGCGGGAGCCGTTCGACTCGAAGCCCCCGGCCTGGATCGTGAGCATCGTGGACACCACGAACACGGCCACGAACGTCACGACGTCGATCAGTGCGGCCACGAGCCGACGACCGGAGGTCGGCTGTTCGAGGAAGGCGGGCGCACCGAGGGGCAGCACGCCCTCCCGCCGGTCGCCGGGGCGCAGTTCCTGGTTGACCGCCGGATCTCCGGGGAAGTCGTCGACGATCTCGCCCTCGACGACGTCGTCGTCGACCACCGCCGGCACCGAGTCGGTCGGGGCGGCGGTGGAGGTGGAGTCCGGGGTGGCGCCGGCGAGGCGAAGCGCCTCGTCGTACCGGGCGCGCTGTCCCGGGTCGGAGAGCACCTGCCAGGCCCGCCGGACGGCGGCCTCGGCGTCGGCGTCGCCGGCCTCCTGCGCGGCGGCGAGCGCCGCCTGGTAGGCCGCCTTGGTGTCGGCCTTCGACGTGCCGGCGTCGATGCCGAGGACGGCGTAGTGGGTCGGGGCGTCGCTCACAGTCCCATCCGTTCGCGCAGGGCCGGCAGCAGGTCGGCGATGGCGATCCGCTCCTGGGTCATGGTGTCGCGGTCGCGCACCGTGACCGCCCGGTCCTCGAGGGAGTCGAAGTCGACGGTGACGCACGCCGGCGTGCCGACCTCGTCCTGGCGGCGGTACCGCCGGCCGATCGAGCCCGCGGTGTCGACGTCGATCATCAGGTGCGGACGCAACAGACCGGCGACCTCGCCCGCCAACGGCACGAGTTGCTCGTTCTTCGAGAGCGGGAGGACCGCGACCTTGACCGGCGCCAGCCGTGGGTCGAGGCGCAGGACGACGCGGGTGTCGGTGCCGCCCTTGGAGTCGGGGACCTGCTCCTCGTCGTAGGCCGACAGCAGGAACGCCAGCGTGGCCCGGTCGGCGCCGGCGGCCGGCTCGATCACGTGGGGAACGTAGCGGCGGTCGTTCTCCTGGTCGAAGTAGGAGAGGTCCTGCCCGGAGAAGGTGCCGTGCTGGGTGAGGTCGAAGTCGGTGCGGTTGGCGATGCCCTCGAGTTCGCCCCAGCCCCACGGGTACATGAACTCGACGTCGGAGGTGCCCGCCGAGTAGTGCGAGAGCTCCTCGGTGGCGTGGGGCCGCAGCCGCAGCCGGTCGGCCGGGATCCCGAGGTCGAGGTACCAGTTCAGACGCTCCTGGCACCAGTACTCGAACCACTGCG
>JAFMJM010000230.1 GCA_017853455.1 Acidimicrobiia bacterium
ACCCCGCCCGGGCACGGTGCCCGACCCGCGGCCTAGGGTGACGCCGTCGTCAGGTTCGGCGTGCGGGGCGCGCCGGGAGGGAGTCACGGTGCCGGGTCCGCTGTCGGGAGTCAAGGTCCTCGAGCTCGCCGGGATCGGGCCGTGCCCGTTCGCCGGGATGATCCTCACCGACCTCGGGGCCGAGGTGATCAAGGTCGACCGCGCCGACCTGGCCGGCCGGCCGATGGGGCCGACCTCCATGGGCATCCTCGACCGCGGGCGGCGGGCCGTGGGCATCGACCTGAAGAACGCCGAGGGCGTCGAGACGCTGCTGCGGATGGTCGAGCAGGCCGACGTGCTCATCGAGGGCTACCGCCCCGGGGTCACCGAGCGGCTCGGGGTCGGCCCCGACGTCTGCCTGGCGCGCAACCCGCGCCTCGTCTACGGGCGCATGACCGGCTGGGGCCAGGACGGCCCGCTCGCCCACGCCGCCGGCCACGACATCAACTACATCGGTCTCGCCGGTGCGCTCGCCCACTTCGGGCGCGCCGGGGAGAAGCCGGTCCCGCCGATCAACCTGGTGGGTGACTTCGGCGGTGGTGGGATGCTGCTCGCCCTCGGCGTGGTGTGCGCCCTGCTCGAGGCGCGCGGCTCGGGGCAGGGGCAGGTGGTCGACGCCGCCATGGTCGACGGCACCGCCACGCTGATGGCGTTCATCTGGGGCCTCAAGGCCCTGGGTGGCTGGAGCGAGGAGCTCGGGGTGAACCTGCTCGACACCGGCGCACCCGAGTACGACACCTACGAGACCGCCGACGGCAAGTTCATCGCCCTCGGTGCGCTGGAGTCACAGTTCTACGCCGAATTCCTCGAGCGCACCGGGCTCGCAAACGAGGACCTGCCCCACCCGGGCGACAAGGCGCAGCGGCCCGTCCTGCGCGAGCGCTTCACGGCGCTGTTCCTCACGAAGACCCGCGACGAGTGGTGCGCGCTGCTCGAGGGCACCGACAGCTGCTTCGCCCCGGTGCTCCCGATGAGCGAGGCGGCGCAGCACCCGCACATCCGGGCGCGCCAGACGATCGTCGAGGTCGACGGCGTGTGGCAGCCCGCACCGTCGCCGCGGTTCTCCCGCACGCCCGGTGCCATCGCCGGCCCGCCGTCGAAGCCGGCCGAGCACACCGACGCCGTGTTGGCCGACTGGGGGTTCCCCATCGACGAGATCGCCCGCCTGCGCGACGCCGGCGCGGTCAACTGACCGCCAGACGGACCGCTCGACCGCTGCGGGGCGCGCGGCGGCTCAGCCGAGCGTGCCGGGGGCGATCGCGAGCAGCCGGGCGAGCCGGTCGTCGAGATCGTGGGCGGTGGCGGCCACGACGGTGACGTGCCCGACCTTGCGGCCGGGGCGGGGCTCCTTGCCGTAGTCGTGGAGGCGGGCGCCCGGGACCGCCAGCACGGCGTCGGCCGGGGGCAGCGCACCGATGGCGTTCAGCATGGCGACGTGCCCGCGGGCGGCGGGGGAGCCGAGCGGGAGGCCGAGCACGGCGCGCAGGTGCTGCTCGAACTGACTGGTCTCGGCGCCCTCGATGGTCCAGTGCCCCGAGTTGTGCACCCGCGGGGCGATCTCGTTGGCGAGGAGGCGGTCGCCGACCTGGAACAGCTCGACCGCCAGCACGCCGACGTAGTCGAACTCGTCGAGGATGCGCCGGGCGAGTTCCTCGGCGTCGGCCTGCAGCGCGGGGTCGAGGCCGGGGGCGGGGGCACGCGTGACGCGCAGGATGCCGTCGCGGTGGGTGTTCTCGACCAACGGGAAGCAGCGCACGTCGCCGTCGCGGCCGCGGGCGGCGATCACCGACACCTCGCGGTCGAACGGCACCCAGGCCTCGAGGATCAGCGGCACATCGTCGTCGCCCCCGAGGGCGGTGAAGGCCGCATCGGCGTCGATGGGGTCGTGGATGACCTGCTGGCCCTTGCCGTCGTAGCCGCCGCGGCAGGTCTTGAGCACGGCGGGGGTGCCGGTGCCGATCAGCGCCGCGTCGAGGTCGGCCCGGTCGGTGATCGCGACGGCCGTGGGGGCGTCGATGCCGAGTCGCCGGAACAGCGTCTTCTCGGCCGCGCGGTCCTGGGCGACCTCGAGCACCTCCCACCGGGGGTGCACCGGGGTGTGTGCGGCCAGGGTGCGGGCCCCGGCGGCGGGCACGCCCTCCCACTCGTAGGTGACGACCGTGGCGCCGTCGGCCGTGGCCGCCAGCGCGGCGGGGTCGTCGAGTGCGCCGACGACCAGCGGACCGACCGCGGCCGCGGGCGCCCCGGCGACGGGGTCGAGGAAGCGGCAGGCGACGCCGAGGGGGATGGCGGCGAGCCCCAGCATCCGCCCGAGCTGGCCACCGCCGAGCACCGCGACGACCGGCACGTCGGCGCGCTGCCCGGAGCGGGGATCCCGCTCGTCTCCCATCAGGTCGCCCACCCAGCCGTCGTCGCTCACCCGGTCATGGTGGCACCACCGGCCCGGTCCGTGCGGACCCGGTCGTTGTTCGGGTGATTGTGGGGCCTCTGGCCCCCACAATCACCCAAACAACGGGGTGGGGTGGGGTGGTGGGCGGCGAGCGCAGGCGGCGTCACTTGGTCGCGGCGGCGGGGCTCGTCGGCGGGACCGGGCCGGGGCCGCCCGATCGCCGGGCCCGGCGGTGGCGCCGGTGGAGCACGATCGCGACCGCCACCAGCACCACCGTGATCGCCACGGCCAGGCCCGCCTCGCTCACGACGGTCGTGACGTTGCGTCCGAACAGGTAGCCGGCCGTGATCACGATCGTGGTCCAGCAGATCGACGCCGCGACGTTCCAACCCAGGAAGCGGCGGTAGGGCATCCCCGCCGTGCCGGCCACGAACGACACCACGCCCCGGATGGCCCCGACGAAGCGTCCCCAGAACACCGCGGCGCCGCCGCGCTCCCCGAAGTACGCCTCGGCCCGGTCGAGCGGCCCGGACAGGCGTCGCTCGATGCGGGGGAAGCGGGCGAGCAGTCGCCGACCGAACCGGTGGCCGAGCCACCAGCCGACGGAGTCGCCCAGGGTCGCGCCGACCGCCGCAGCGAGGATCACCAGCGGCAGGGGGGTTCCGGAGCGCGACGCCACCGCCCCCACCAGGATCATGCCGACGTCGCCCGGCACGAACAGGTCGGTGAGCAGCGCCGTCTCGCCGAAGGCCAGCCCGAACGCCGCCGCCACGACGGCGAGGTCGCCGGCACCGGCGGCGGCGTCGAGCAGCCGCAGCAGCCAGTCCTCGATCGCGGACACCTAGGCCGCCCGGGGCAGGCCCGGGAGGTCGGTCCGTCCGGCCCGCAGCCGGGCCACCCGCTCCTCGATCGGCGGGTGGGTCATGAAGAGCCGGGCGAACTGCACCTGGCGTCCCGTGAGCGGGTTCACGATGAAGTGGCTGGCCTGGGCCGGGGCGACGTCGAGGGGCACCCGCGCCGCCTCCGCGTCGAGCCGCTCGAGGGCGCGGGCGAGGGGCTCGGGGTCGCCGAGGATCTCGGCGCCCACGCGGTCGGCCTCGAACTCGCGCGACCGCGAGATCGCCATCTGCAGGTTCGTCGCCGCGATGGGCGCCAACAGCGCGATGAGGATGGCCGCGAACGGCGACGGGCCGTCTTCGTCGTCGCCCCCGCCGAACATGCCGGCGAAGAGCGCCAGGTTGGCGATGAACGAGATGCCGGTGGCGATCGCCGCCGCGACCGAGCCGATCAGGACGTCGCGATTGCGGATGTGGGCCAGCTCGTGCGCGATCACCCCGCGCACCTCGGCGGGCGGGCAGCGGGTCAGCAGACCCTCGGTGACCGCCACCGCCGAATGGCGGGGGTCGCGGCCCGTGGCGAAGGCGTTGGGCTGGGCCGACGGCGACACGTACACCCGGGGCATCGGCAGGCCGGCGCGGTCGGCCAGGTCGCGGACCATGGCGTGGAGCGCCGGGTCCTCCTCGGCGGTCACCTCGACCGCCCCGGCGGCGCGCACGGCGAGCCGGTCGGAGAACCAGTAGCTCCCGCCGACCACGACGAGCCCGAGGGCCAGCCCCACCACGGCACCGCCCGTGCCGCCGAGCACGGCGCCGACGGCCACGAGGAGCCCGCCGATGGCGGCGAGCAGGACGACGGTCTTGCAGAAGTTGCGGAACGCCATGTCGACTCCTCCGTCAGTCCCCGAACTCCATGAGTTCGGAGAACCAAGACTTCTTCTTC
>JAFMJM010000370.1 GCA_017853455.1 Acidimicrobiia bacterium
GCCTGCGAGTACCGAATCCGTCGACGCCCCCCGGCAGATGCCCCCCGGCCTGTCCGCGCTGGGAGTACCGACGACACTCCCCACCGTACAAAGATTGTGCCGGGGTACACGCGGGTTGAGGACGGCGGTACTCCGGTCGCGGTCGCACCGGGGCGTAGGTGGCCGGGGGATCGCGTTGAGTGGAGCGTCAAAAAGTGTGCGCGACCTACCCGCCGCCATTGGGGCCGAGGGCCATCCGCCGGTAGGTGAACCGCGTTGAGTGGAGCGTCAAAACAACCAACCGGGCCGCGTCTACGCCGCGTAGACCGCAACGCACCGCAGGACACCGCACCGCACCGCGCCGGAACCGGGGAACGGTTCACGAATATTGCGACGGCGAAAAAGGGCCGTGCCGCCCTGCCCCCGCCGGACACGCCCGTACCGTGGCCGACATCCTCGCTGCGCTGGGGCGTGTCGCCGTGGACGCGACCGCCCCGGCGCGAGGGGGGCGAGGGTCAGAAGGGGAATCCGTGGAGGGTCAAGCGGGGAAGTACCATGCGGTCGCTGGGGGGTTTGGGGGGCGTTGCGCCTGTCGTGTCTGCCCCACGCCGGTCGACGTCGCCGCTGCAGTCGGTGCTTCCCGCTGCCCGATACCGGGTCCATGGCAGACACCACGACCCCCGCGCCGACATGGCTGACGATGGCAGAAGCCGCCGCCCGGCTGAACGTATCGACCCGCACCGTGGCCCGGCGCATCGCCGCCGGTGACCTGCGGACCCAGCGAACGTCGGACGGTCGGGTGCTGGTCGCCGTCGAGGTCCGCGACCAACCTGTCGAGGCGCAGGCCATCGCCGCCGTGCAGGCGACCGCCGAAGGCAGCAGGCAGGCCGCGCTGGCGCTGGCTGACGCCCTGCCTGCCCTGCAGCGGGCCTACGAAGCCGCCACGCAGGCCGCTGGGCAGGCCGTGGCCGCTGCCGAGGCCCGAGCGTCTGCCGCCCAGCAGGCGGCGTCGTGGTGGCGCGTGGCGTGTCTGACAGCCTGTCTGCCCGGTGTCGTGGCTGTCGTCGGCCTGCTGCTGGGCCGCGCCGGGACCGGACACGGGGCAGACGTCCTGTCTGCCGCCCTCGAGCCGCCGGTCGGGTCCGAGGTCACCGCCGAAACCGCCGTCGAGGACGCCCCGACCGGCTGGCGACCCCCCCTGCTGCCGTAACGGAAGCACCACGATCCGGGACAAAGCGTAACGACACGCTTGACGGGGTTACGGGGATGGGTACGCTGCGCCCCATGAAGGCCATCGTCTACGTCCGCGTGTCGACCGAGGAGCAGGGCAAGTCGGGGCTGGGGCTGGAAGCCCAGCGGCAAAAGGCGCTGGCCTACTGCCAGCTGCACGACCACGAAGTCGTCGAGGTCGTCGAGGACGCCGGTGCGTCGGGGAAGTCGCTCGACCGTCCCGGCATGGGCCGCGTCCTGCAGGCCGTCGACCGGCGCGAGGTCGAGGTCGTCGTCGTCGCCAAGTTGGACCGCGCCACGCGGAGCGTCCGCGACTTGGGCGAACTGCTGGAGCGGTTCAACCGGGCCAAGGTCGCCCTGGCGTCGGTGTCGGAACACTTGGACACCAGCACCGCCGCCGGTCGCATGGTCGTCGGGATGCTGGGCGTGATCGCCCAATGGGAGCGGGAAACCATCGTCGAGCGGATCACCGACGCCATGGACGTCAAGCGTCGGCGCGGCGAACGGGTGTCGAGGTTCGCGCCGACCGGCTGGCGATTCGTGGGCGACCGCCGGGTCGAGGACGTCGCCGTGCGTGTCGCGCTGCGGAATGCACGGGCCATGCAGGCGGAAGGGCGGTCGCTGCGCGATATCGCCACCGCGCTGAACGCGACCGGGTTCCGAACGCAGGCAGGCGGTCGACACCACGCCATGAGCGTCAAGCGGCTGCTGGACAGCGCAGCGGCGCAGGGGATCGCGGCATGAGGCGCGACCGCGTCAAGACCTGCGCGGAGGTATGCGAGTCGCTGGCCGTGTCGGGCGTCTACCCGAACGCCCGGCAGGTCCGCGCCGAGTGGGTGCGGCGCTACGGGGCCGCGCCGTCGTTCACGGACCTGCTGCCGGTGCTGCGGAAGTGGGTCGCCAAGCGGCGGAACAGCCGCCGGGTCAAGTCGCTGCTGCGGTCCTACGGACGGCTGGACCCTGTCGAACGCGGGGCGTTCGTCGAGGCCGTGTCTCAATCGAAGGAAGGAACCATCCCATGACGACGATGTCACGCACCGCTGAACACTTGGACGCTGCCGAGGCCATCGCCATCGCGGGGATGGTGCTGCACGACCGCGTCGGCCCGGCCCCGTCGACGGCGTTCGACCATCCGGGGCGCAGGGCGCTGGTCGCGCATTGGGAGCGTGTCGGGCGTGTCGCGCTGACCGCCGCTGACGTCGACGCAGCGGCAACGTCGAACGGCACGACCGTCGATGAAGTCGCCGCCGCCATGGCCGACACCGAGTCGTCCATGGCGCTGGCCGAATCGCCGGTGCGGCTGCGCGAGGCGCAGGCCGACCTGCTGCAGCGCAAGGCGCTGCGCGAGGCGAGGGAGTCGCTGCAGCGGGTGACCGCCGACCACGAACGCGGGAACCTGCCGACCGCTGCCGTGGCTGCGGCGTGGCAACGCCTGGCCGACGCCGAGCGGGTGTCGGGCCGCGTCCAGCAGGACGACGTCGGTGCGTTCGGCCCGATCCTCGACGCCGCCGTCGCCGGGCTGGCGGAAACCCACGCGAGGGGATGGCTGGGCCTGCGCCTGCCGTCGTTCAAGGTGCTGGACGGCAAGTTGTGCGGCCTGCGGGGGCTGATGCTGCTGGGCGCTGCGCCGGGCGTCGGCAAGACCCAACTGACGGTCCAACTTGGCACGGACGTCCTGTCCGACCCGAAGGTCGGGCTGGTCTACCTGTCGCTGGAGATGTCCAAGGCGGAACTGACGCACCGGCTGCTGTGCATGGCGTCGAACGTCGACTACCGGCGGCTGCGGCTGGGCGACCAAGCCGCGCCCGTGGGCGACGACAGGCTGAAGTTTTCGAGCCTCGACCGCGAGGCGCTGCGGCGTGGGCATGAGCAGCTGCGGCGGCTGGCACCACGCATCGCCATGTACGGGGCCGGTGACGTCGGCACGTTCATCGCAGGCGACGGCGACCCGAGCCGCTGGTACGCCCCGCTGGTCGGCATGGTCGAGGACGCCAAGCGGCGAATGGGCGTCGACCGGGCGCTGGTCGTGATCGACAACCTGCAGGCCATCGGCGTCGAGCCGCCGCACGGCAGGCCGTGGGCCAGCGACATGGACCGCGACCGCGTCGTGATCGAGGGGCTGACCCGGCTGCAGCACGAACTGTCCGACCCGGTGCTGGTCGTGTCGGAGGTCGCCAAGCGGTCCTTCAGGGACA
Organism: Acidimicrobiia bacterium; assembly: GCA_017853455.1. GTDB lineage: Bacteria > Actinomycetota > Acidimicrobiia > IMCC26256 > PALSA-555 > CAIUKV01. Next base: position 3,405 of record JAFMJM010000370.1, read on the forward strand.
CCGACGACATGGGCGCGATCCTTGGCACGGGGCGACACGCCTACCGGGCCGACGTCGTGATGCTGGCGAAGCGGCGGAACGCCGACGACCAGACCGACACCGTCGTCGACCTGATCGTCGACAAGGGCCGCGACGGCGTCGTGCGTGGCAAGGTCGCGCTGGAGTGGACCGGGTCGTGGTCGCGGCTGAAGGAAGCCGAAGCGACGTCGTGACCGACGCAGCGCCCATCGCCTGCCTGTCCGACCGGCTGCTGCCGCCGGTGAACTACTTCCCGCATCAGTCGCTGGTCCCGCCCCGGCTGCTGATGAACGCGACCGAGCCGCTGCCGCTGGCCGTGCTGCGGCTGCTGGGAGCCTGCAGCGGCGACGGGCCGGACGCCGTCCACGCCCCCGTCGAGCGGACGCGGGAACTGTCGACCGACCCTGGCGTCGAGGTCGAAACCATCGTCGACGGGGGGCTGAACGTGTCCCGCGTCGTGCTGGAAGTCGCCACGGGCCTTGACGGCAGGCCGGTGCGGGTCGCGTCGTGGTGGGCCACGGTCGTCGGGCTGACGTTCCACGCCGACGATGCTGGCCGCGTCTACGTCGACGGCCCCGAGGGGCGGATCGTCCTGCACGACCCCACGACGCCGAGGTGGAAGTCGCTCACGCTTGGCGCGACGGTATGGGCGTCGGAGCGGGCAAACCTGACATGGCCGAAGGATGGCCCGTCGCACCTGCCCGATGGGAAGTCGAAGCGGTACGCGACCTACGCGGCGCTGGTCGAGGCGAGGAACGCCGCACGGC
>JAFMJM010000023.1 GCA_017853455.1 Acidimicrobiia bacterium
GGGAACCGGGCGGTCTCCCAGGTGAGGGTGCACGTGCCCCGGTCCGGGCAGTCGACGCGGGCGCCGAGCACGCCGGGGGAGGTCCCGGGCAACGCGGTCCCGCCGTCGGTGATCGACGGCGCCCGGGGCAGGACGTCGGGTCGGGCAGGGGTGGGGCCGGAGCGCAACGACCCGGCGACGATCCCGGCGACCAGGAGCACCGCCAGGAGGATCCGACCGGTCAACCGCCGGCGTACATCCGGCCCATGGCCTGCACGAAGGCGGTGACGTTCGCCGACTTGCCCGACACCATGTCCTGGATCGCTCCGCCGCCCGGGAACTCCGGCGGCACGAAGTACTCGAACCCGTCGTCGGCGATGGCGTCGGCGATGCTGGCCGCGCACACCGGTGCGGGGATCAGCGGACCGTCGTAGTTCGCGTCGTCGTTCTCGTCCTTGCTCCAGATCTCGGTGTCGATCGGACCGGGGTGGGCGAGCTTGACGGTGACGCCGGTGCCGTAGAGGTCCATCGCCATGACCTCGGCGAAGCCGGACAGGGCGTACTTCGACGCGCAGTACGCCGCCTCGTGGTAGATGCCGATGCGCCCACCGAGGCTGGACACGAACAGGAAGCCGCCGCGCGCGCGCTCGAGCATGCGGGGCAGGAGCGCCAGGGTCATGCGTACCGGTGACGTGAAGTTGACGAGCATGGTCTCGTCGACCTCGGCGGCGGTGAGCCGGGCGACCGGGACGCGCTTGGGGATGGCGGCGTTGTGGACGACGAGGTCGAGGCCGTCGAGGAGGTCCCAGGCCTCGAGTCCCACCGCTTCGGCGCGGCCGAGGTCGGCGAGGTCGGCGACGAGGTGGGTGGAGCCGGGGGTGTGGGCGCGGCACCGCTCCGCGACCTCGGCGAGGCGGTCCGCCCGGCGGGCCACCGCGCACACGGTCGCGCCCCGCTCGGCGAGTTCCTCCGCGAGCGCAGCGCCGATGCCCGACGACGCTCCGGTGACCAGGATCTTCGCTCCGCTGATGTCCATTCGGTCCTCCCGTCGGGTGACGTCCGGCGCCGGACGGTCCCCGCTCCGTCGGCGGAACGTACCACCGGGCGGTGGCGGGCCCGGGCCCGTTCGTGCTCCAATGCGACGATGACCGACGGCACCGACCTGACGCAGACGGTCACGGGGTCCGACCGGTCCGGGTCGCCCGGTTCGCCCCTTCCGTCCGCCTCCGGCGATCCGGCCTATCCGTTCTCGCACCGCCAGATCCAGGTGGTGCTGATCGGCTTGATGGCGGGATCGTTCCTCGCCGCCCTCGACCAGACGATCGTCGCGACCGCGCTGCCGCGCATCGTCGGGGACTTCGGTGGTGTCGACCAGCTGGCCTGGATCGCGTCCGTCTACCTGCTCACGTCGACCGCGGCGATGCCCATCATCGGCAAGCTCAGTGACCTCTACGGCCGGCGGGCGCTCTTCCAGGCGTCGATCGTCGTGTTCGTGCTCGGGTCGGTGTTCGCCGGCGTGAGCCAGAGCATGGGTCAGCTCATCGCGTCGCGGGCGGTGCAGGGCTTCGGCGCCGGCGGGCTGGTGGTGTTGAACTTCGGGGTCCTGGCCGACCTCATTCCGCCGCGCGAGCGGGGGAAGTACCAGGGCTACGTGGCCTCGGTCTGGGCGGTCGCCAGCGTGATCGGCCCGGTCGTGGGCGGATTCTTCGTCGACAACCTGTCGTGGCGCTGGATCTTCTTCGTCAACGTGCCGATCGGGATCGGGGCACTGGTGATCACCAGCATCGCCATGAAGCTGCCCCGCCGGCCGCGGGTCGAGGTGCCGATCGACTACCTCGGGGCCGCGCTCCTCGTCGGCGCCATCGTGTGCCTGCTCCTCGTCACCGAGTGGGGCGGTGACCGGTACCCGTGGGTGTCGCCCGAGATCGGCGGGCTCCTCGGCGCCGGGGTCGTGCTGGGCGTCCTGCTGGTCGTGGTCGAGCGGCGGGTGCCCGACCCGGTCATCCCGCCCCGGCTCTTCTCGCTGCGGGTCGTACGGATCAGCGCGACGGCGATCACGGTCTTCGGGCTCCTGATGTTCGGGACGATCCTGTTCGTCCCCGTGTACTTCCAGATCGTGCGGGGCAACACCGCGACCAATGCCGGGTTCCTGTTGCTGCCGCAGATGATCGGCATCCTGACCGGCACCATGGGGGCCGGGCGGCTGACCACCCGGACCGGTCGCTACAAGGTGTTCCCGGTCGTCGGGTTGTCGCTGATCGCGACGGCCTACTTCACGCTGTCGCGGATCACGCCGTCGACGTCGGTCTGGGTGGCGGTCGGGTGCATGGTCATCGTCGGCGCCGGGATCGGCATGACGACCCCGGCGATCATGCTGGCGACCCAGAACGCAGTGCCGCTCCAGGACGTCGGCGCCGCGACCTCGATGCTGACCACGGTGCGGTCGATGGGGGCGGCGGTCGGGGCGGCGACGTTCGGGGCCGTCCTGACGAACCGCCTGACCGCAGAGCTGGCCGCGAACCTCGGCCCACTGGCCCGGGGGATCGACCCGGCGCTGCTGCGGGGGAGTCCCGAGCAGATCGCCACCCTGTCGCCCCGGGTGCAGGCGGGAGTGGTCGAGTCGTTCGGGGGTGCCCTGTCGACGGTGTTCCTGGCCGGCGTGCCCATCGCGATCGTCGCCCTCGTGGTGGTGCTGTTCCTTCCCGAGCTGCCGCTGCGGACGCGCTTCGAGATCGTCGACGCCGAGCCGCCCGGCCTGTGAGCACGAACCCCCACGTCGCCGCCTCCCGTGAGCTCGCCCGACGGGATCCCGCCCTGGGTGCGCTGGTCGCGGCGGTCGGACCGTGTTCGATCGGTCGGGGCCGGCCGCGCCGGAGCCACTTCGCCGAGCTCGCGCGGATGATCTGCTACCAGCAGCTCGCGGGAGCCGCGGCCTCCACCATCCACGGTCGGTTCGAGGCGTGCTTCGAAGGCCCGCCCACGCCCGAGACGGTGCTGGCCCTGCCCGAGGACCGGCTCCGGGCCGCCGGGCTGTCCGGTGCGAAGGCGGCGTCGATCCGGGACCTGGCGGCCCGGGTGCTCGACGGCGACGTCCGCCTCGCCCGGATCGGCCGGTTCGACGACGACACGGTGGTGGCGCAGCTCACCCGGGTACGCGGCATCGGTCGTTGGACCGCCGAGATGTTCTGCATGCACCAGCTGCGTCGGCTCGACGTGTGGCCGGTCGACGACCTCGGGGTGCGCAAGGGGGCGGCGATCCTGCTCGGCCTGCGCGCCATGCCCGCCGCCCGCGACCTGGAGCCGCTCGGCGACCGGTGGCGTCCGTACCGTTCGGTCGCGGCCTGGTACTGCTGGCGCGCGGCCGACACCGTGACGCCCGACTGAGACGTGGCGGGGCGGTCAGGCCGGAGGCGGGCTGACCGTCGGCCACTCGGGGCGGCCCCGCTTGCGGTACTCGGCCTCCACGACCAGGCGCTGGACGGCCATGGGGGCGAGGCCGACCCGGGCGCGGCGGACCTCGACCGTCTCGGGCTCGACGATCGGCCACGGCACGAGTCGTCCGTCGTCGCCGACGACCCACTGGGTCCCGTAGGTCTGGGGTCGTCCGTCGGCGAGGTCGAGCCGGTCGGCGAGGCTCGCCAGGTGGGCGGGTGGGGCGTCGCCCTGGTCGACGGCGACCTCGAGGTGGTCGAGGCAGCGGCGCTGGAGGTCGACGTCGCCGAGTTGCACGATGAGCCAGGTGGCGTGCTCACCGTCGACGTCGACCATCCGGAAGCCCGGCCACCGCTCGTGTTCGTCCAGGATGTCCCAGATGCGGTCTGCGTTCCCGGGAGCCGTGGGGGTGACGGCCCGACGGATCAGCTCCGCGCGCAACGCGTCGTGGGTGGCCACGACCCCGACGCTAGGCCCTGGAGGTGCACCGCCCGCGCGTGTCGACCACAATGCCCGGGTGCCCGCACCCGGCGGGCCGAGACGGAGGCGTGACGTGGACGCGACGGGAACGGCGCTGGTGACCGGTGCGAGTCGGGGGATCGGCCGGGCGGTCGCGCTCGAGCTGGCGGCGCGCGGCTTCGACGTCGTCGCCACCATGCGCGATCCAGGGGCGGGAGCCGACCTCCCGGCCGAGGCGGCCGCCCGGGGTGGAGCGCTGCGGGTCGCCCGACTCGACGTGACCGACCCGACCTCGATCGAGATCCCCGACGGCCTGCGGGTGCTGGTCAACAACGCCGGCACCGAAGCGCCGCACCCGGCGTTCGAGGACACGCCCATCGGGCTGTGGCGCGACATGTTCGACACCAACGTGTTCGGCCTGGTCGAGGTCACCCGCCGGGCGATCCCGTCCCTGCGGGCCGCCGGGGGTGGGGTGCTCTGCAACGTCACGTCGTCGTCGATCCTGGCCCCGGTGCCGTTCTACGCTCCGTACCGGGCCAGCAAGGCCGCCGTCAGCGCCATCTGCGACACGTTGCGCGCCGAGCTGGCGCCGCAGGGCATCCGGCTGCTCGAGATCATGCCGGGGCCGATCGACACCGACATGCTCGCCGGCTCCGACCGTCCGGCCGAGGCGATCGAGAACCCGGTGTACGAGGCCATGGCGCGCCGGTTCTACGCGCAGCGCTCGACCAACGTGCCCGAGCAGACGACCTCGACCGCCGACGCCGCCCGCCTGATCGCCGACGCCGTGCTCGACGACGCGTCGCCCATGCGGGTCGGATGCGACCCGATGAGCATCGGCATGATCGACTACTGGCGGACCGTCTCCGACGAGGATCTCGCCGGGGCGACCGTGGGGTTCCTCACCGCCGACGACTGAACCGCGGCCGTCAGGCGTCGGAGCACAGCCCGCCCCACGGGCCCGCACCCTGCCACTCGTACAGCGTCCAGGCGAGGTCGTCCTGGTCGTACGGCGAGGCCAGGTTGGGCGGCACGCCGATGAGGGTGGTGCGACCGGAGTGGTTGGCGACGCTGTTCCACGTCGACTGCAGGAACTGGTAGGCGCCGAGGTACGGACCGGCCGGGTTGACGGCGCCGTAGTTGCCGCTGGCCTCCCGGGTCCGGGTGCACACGAGAAACGGCTCGTCGTGGTGGGGGTGCGTCCCGGGCGTGGGGACGTAGGTCGGCGGAGCGGTCGGCGGGACCACCGGACCGGAGCCGCCGGGCACCGCCGGTCGGGTCGTGGTGGTGACCCGCGCCGCCGCCACGGTGGTGGTCGTGGTCGCGGCCGCGACCGCGGCGTCGCGGCGCGCCTGGGCGTCGGTGAGGAGGCGGTCGATCTCGGCGCCCTGCGTGCGGACGCCGTCGAGTGCCGCGGCGGCCTGGTCCTTCGCGTCACGCAACTGGGCCCGTTGGGCCTGCAGGCGTTCGGTGGTCGCCCGCAGCTGTCGGACCACGTCGGCGTCCCGGGCGTTGAGGCGGTCGAGCAGCTGTGACCGGCGGGCGGCGTCGAGCGGGTCGGCGGCGTCGAAGACGAGGCCGAGGTCGGTGGCGTTGCCCGAGCGCTTGTAGGCCGTGACGGCACGCTCGTTGGCGAGCGCCTGGAGCCGGGACCGTTCGGCGTCGATCTCGGGGAGGCGCGCCTCGACCTCCTCGACCCGCCGACTCACCTCGGCGAGGCGACCGAGGGCCGCGAAGTACCGGCCCGACAGGTCGTCGGCCTGGGCCCGGAGCCGGGCCACCTCGGCGTCGGCCTGGGCGACCGCGGGCGGCGGCTCGACGGTCTGGGCGGCGAGAGCGTGCCACGGGCCGGCGGTCGTGGTCAGCGCGGCCACGACGAGGACCCCGACCGACACCGGGCGGCGGAGCCAGGGGTGTCGACGGGGTCGGGGGCGGGCCGTCGGGCCCGGAGAGGGGGTCGCCGGAACCGGCGTGGGCGTCGCCATAGAGCGGGGCGGCCCGGGTCGCCCCGGGGTGGGAAAGGGTAGTCACCGGGCCCCCGGGGTGGGGGCCGACCTCTACCGTGGCCCGGTGGCACCGGTCGAGCCTCCCCCGAGCCGTTGGGAGATGCCCGATCCGGCGGCCGCGGCCGACGGGGAGGTGGCCGGCGTCGGGGCCGACCTCGAGCCCGGAACGCTGCTGGCGGCCTACCGGGCCGGGCTGTTCCCGATGCGGTTGGCCGCCCGCGGGCCGATCGGCTGGTGGTCACCGGATCCCCGGGGGATCCTGCCCCTCGGCGGACTGCGGGTGTCACGCAGCCTGCGCCGAGCGGTGGGGCGGTTCACGGTCACGGTCGACGGCGACTTCCGGGCCGTGATGCGGGCCTGCGCCGACACCCCACGGCCCGGAGGCTGGATCGACGACGCCTTCGTCGACGCCTACTGCCGGCTCCACGAGCTGGGCTGGGCGCACAGCGTGGAGGTGTGGTCGATCGACCCGTCACCGTCCCTGGTCGGGGGTCTGTACGGCGTGGCGATCGGGGGCCTCTTCGCCGGGGAGTCGATGTTCCACCGGACGACCGACGCGTCGAAGGTCGCCCTCGTGCACCTGGTGGAGCGGCTCCGGGCCGGAGGTGGTGTGCTGCTCGACGTGCAGTGGCGCACCGACCACCTGGCGTCGCTCGGTGCGGTGACCGTCGGGCGCGACGAGTACGGCCGGTTGCTGGCCCGGGCGGTCGCGGCGCCGCAGCTGCGGCTGGGGGACGGCTGACGCCGACTACCAGAGCTGATCGGTGTAGGTGTCGGTGCCGATCACGGTCGGGATCCACGGGCCGCACCAGACGGTGCGCATGATCCCGGAACCGTCGATGGCCGTGGCCCAGTCGCGCCAGGCCTGCCAGTCGTCGCGCGGGTCGGCCTCGAGGTGGGCCAGGAGCAGGATGCGGCGGTCGGCGTCGGGGTCGACGGGTACGAACGCGGGTGCGTCGTCGAGCAGCGGGACCGCCTTCCAGGCCGAGACGTTGGCGACCGGGCTGTCGGCGAGGAATCCGGGCAGGTTGGCGTCGAACCAGGCGATGGCGTCGTCGGTGGAGACGCCATCGGCGGGCTGCACGGCGAACGACACCATGCCGGTGTACTCGGGCTTGTCGAGCGCCAGCTCGAGCGGAACCGGGTCGTCGTCGCGATACCACCGGGCCACGTGGTCGAACAGGCCGGTGTGCTTGTGCACCCGGTGGGCGAACCCGCGGTCGTTGGCGTACAGCCAGTTGACCTGCTCGGTGGCCCACGCGATGTGGTCGTCGTGGTGGTCGGCGTGGATCCAGTAGATCGCGACGTACGACCCGTCACGCACGGCCGGGACGAACGGCGTGTCGTCGGGGAAGCGCAGGTCCTTGAGGTCGCGGGTGGCGACCCACCGCCGACCGGCGAACAGCCACGGCCCGATCATGCAGCCGGCGTAGAAGTGGTCCCGCTCGTACCAGCGGTTGTACTCCACCTCGTAGCCGGGCTCGGGATCGACCTGGGTGTACAGCATCGAGCCGACCCGGACCGGATACTCCTTGAACGCCATGTTCCCCCCTCGGGTGTCGCGCGGTGTCGCGTGGTGTGGTGCGATGTGGTGGCCGTCGTGTCGGCCGGGAACGGCTCAGGCGGTGGCTGCGGCCCCGGCGTCGAGCAACTCGTACTCGAGCTCGGTGTCGACGGCGTTCTCGAAGTCGATGACCCCGATCTCGGTGAAGCGGTCGCGCAACCAGCCGTCGCCGGCGTCGAGCAGACCGAGCTTCTTGCAGTTCGGGACGATCTTGGAGAACAGCGCGGCCTGGAACGGGTTCGTGCCGGCCTCCCGCAGGGTGAAGAGCATCCGCGTGACGTCGGCACGGTCGACGCCCATCCGCTCCCACACCGCGTGCATCATGATGCGGTCACGCATCCGCAGTGCCGCCTCGAAGGCGAACTCCTGGCGCTCGAGGATCTCGGCCTGGCTGAGCCCGGCGTAGAACTCCTTGAGCGAGATGACGCCGAAGGCGACGTGGCGGGCCTCGTCGGCCATGACGTACCGGAGGAGTTGCTTGAGCAGGGGCTCGTTGGTCACGAAGTGCATGAACCCGAACGCCGCGAGGGCGAGACCCTCGATCATGATCTGCATACCCATGTAGGTCATGTCCCAGCGGGTGTCGCCGACCACGTCGTCGATCAGGAGCTGGAGCGCCGGGTTGACGGAGTAGTGGCCCTCGAGCTTCTCGTCGAGGTAGCGGGCGAAGACCTCGACGTGCCGGGCCTCGTCCATGACCTGGGTGGAGGCGTAGTACTTGGCGTCGATCCACGGGACGGTCTCGACGATCTTGGCGGTGCAGACGAGGGCGCCCTGCTCACCGTGGAGGAACTGGCTCAGCCGGTGGTTGAAGGACTCGATCGCGAACCGGTTCCACTCGGCGTCGCCCCAGGAACGCACCGGCGAGCCCTCGGCCTCGACGAGCAGGTCGCGCATCCCGGCCATGGCCCCGCCGAGCTCGACCGCGACCCTCTCGACGTCGACGTCGGTGTCCCAGGGGAGGTCGTTGGCGTTCCACTGCCGGACCTTGGCCTTCTCGTAGAGGGTCGACAGGGCCGGACGGGTGCGCTCGTAGTCCCAGGTGAAGACGGCATCGCCCCCGATGTGCTGGGCGTGGAAGTCGGTGCCGAAGTCGATGGCGTCGTCGGCCAGGATCGACTCGATGCTGTTGACGTCGTCTCGTCCGAGGAAGGAGTCTCGGTGCTGCTCGGCCATGGTTCGCCTCCGGGGTTCGGGGGGTGCGAGGGATCCGGGCGGGGTTCCGCCGACGGTGGGCGGGACCCGGTTACCCGAGGGTAGCCTCGCCCCGTGGGCCGTCTGACCGTCTACCACAACCCCCGGTGCAGCAAGTCCCGTGGCGCCGTGGAGATCCTCGAGGAGCGGGGCGCGGACTTCGCCGTCGTCGAGTACCTGAAGGCGCCGCTGTCCCGCGTCGACCTCGAGCGCATCGTCGACGCGCTCCCCGGTGAGCCCGGCGCCCTGGTGCGCCGCGACCAGCGGTTCACCGAGTTGGGGCTCGACCCGGCCCGCCTGGCCACGGCCGCCGAGGTCGTCGACGTCCTGCTCGCCCACCCCGAGTTGATGGAGCGTCCGGTCGTCGTCGCCGACGACGGCCGCACCCTGATCTGCCGCCCGTCCGAGACCGTGCTCGAGCTCCTGGAGGACCGATGCTGACCGACGACGAACTCCGCCTCGAGGTGAAGCGCTTCATCGGCGACGCCTGGGACCCCGACCTCACGCTCGCCGAATGGTGGGACCGACTCGCCGAGTCGGGCTGGGCCGTGCCCACGTGGCCGACCGAGTGGCTGGGCCGGGGTCTGCCCGGGGCCGCCGCCCGGGCGGTCGGTGAGGAGCTGCGCGCCGGCGGCGTGCCGGGCCCGCCGGCCGGTCTCGGCCTGCTGCTGGCCGGTCCGACGATCCTCGCCCACGGCACCGACGAGCACAAGGCGCGCTACCTGCGCCCGATCGTCAACGGCCAGGAGGCCTGGTGCCAGTTGTTCTCCGAGCCGGGCGCCGGTTCCGACCTCGCCTCGCTGCAGACCAAGGCCGTGCGCGACGGCGACGAGTGGATCGTCAACGGCCAGAAGGTCTGGACCTCGGGGGCCCAGACCGCCGACTTCGGCATGCTGCTGGCCCGGACCGATCCCGACGCCCCCAAGCACAAGGGCATCTCGTACTTCGCGTTCTCGATGGACCAGCCCGGGGTGGAGGTCCGCCCCCTGAAGGAGATGACGGGTCGGTCGCTGTTCTGCGAGGTGTTCTTCACCGACGCCCGCGTCGCCCACTCGGAGTGCATCAACGGGCTCGGGGGCGGGTGGATCGCCGCCAACACGACGCTCGCGGCGGAGCGGGCCGGGCTCGGTGCCGGGGGCGCCGGGGCGTCGGGTGGCGGGTTCCCCGGCAAGAAGAACGGCATGCTCGAGGAGCGGGTCGGCGCCCTCATGGAAGGCGCCCGGGCCAGTGCCGCCCAGGCGTCGCGCGCCGAGCGCGGTGCGGTCGCGATGCGGCGGGTGGCGAAGGATCTCGGACGGAACGACGAGCCGGTCCTGCGCCAGCACCTCGCCCAGTCGTACATCCTCGACGAGATCGGCCGGATGATGTCGATCCGCACGAAGCAGCTCCGGAGCGCGGGCCGTCCGCTCGAGGGTGACGGCAACCTGGCCAAGCTCCAGATGAGCCGGGTGCTGCGCCACGGCCGTGACCTCGGGCCCGAGCTCATCGGCCCCTGGTCGATGATCATGGGCGAGGAGACCCCGGGCGAGGGCAACTTCCAGGAGGCCACCCTCTGGGCGCCCGGTCCGTCGATCTACGGCGGCAGCGACGAGATCCAGAAGAACATCGTCGGTGAGCGGGTGCTCGGTCTGCCCAAGGAGCCGGGGCCGGACAAGAACACCCCGTTCAAGGACCTCGCCGTCGGGACCCAGAAGGGCTGACGCCCGCTCCGCCCGGGGCGACGTCGGTCAGAGCGCCGACGACGCCTCGCCGCTCAGGTACTCGGCCAGCACGTCGGTCCCGACGTCGGCGGCCGGTCCCGACCACACGACCCGACCGTGGCGGAGCACCACGGCGACGTCGGCGAGATCGAGGGCGCGTTCGACGAACTGCTCGACGAGCAGGACCGTGACGCCCTCGTCGCGGATGCGGGCGAGGGACTCGAAGACCACGTCGACCATCCGGGGCGCGAGCCCCATCGACATCTCGTCGGCGATGAGGAGGCGGGGCGGCGCCGCGAGCACCCGCGCGAGGGCCAGCATCTGCTGCTCGCCGCCCGACAGCGTGCCGGCGCCCTGGTTCCGCCGTTCGGCCAGCACCGGGAAGAGGGAGAGCGCCCGCTCGAGGGCGGCGCGGCGCTCGGCCCGTGGCACCGAGAAGCGCAACTGCGCCCAGAGATTGTCTCGGACCGACAGGTGCGGGAACAGGTTGCGGTCCTCGGGCACGTACGCCACTCCGGCCCGGCACATCCGGTGGGCCGGGAGGCCCGTCACGTCGACGCCACCGAACGTGACGGTGCCGGCCTTCGGGGTGACGGTGCCGGCGATCGCCCCGGCGAGGGACGACTTCCCGGCGCCGTTGGCCCCGAGCACCGCCACGACGGAGCCCTGGGGCACGTCGAGGGAGACGCCGAACAGCGCCCGGGCGCTGCCGTAGGCGACCTCGAGGTCGCGCACCTCGAGCAGGGTGGCGGGTGCGGCGCTCACGGTGTCTCCCCACCGGTGCCCACGGGCGCGGTCCCGAAGTAGGCGGCCTGGACCTCGGCGCTGGCCCGGACGTCGTCGGGCGTCCCCTCCACGAGCACCCGGCCGAAGTCGAGCACGGTCACGCGGTCGGACAGGGCGAGGACGAACTCGACGTTGTGCTCGACCAGGACGAAGGCCGTGCCGCGCTCGGCGCGGACTCGCCGGAGTGCCTCGCCCAGCTGCTCGGTCTCGTGGGGGTCGAGCCCCGACGACGGCTCGTCGAGCAGGACGACCGACGGCTCGGCGGCGAGGGCCCGGGCCACCTCGACCAGGCGCCCGGTCCCGAGCGGGAGTGACAGGGCCGGACGCTCCGCCACCGCCCGGAGCCCGAGGAGGTCGAGGATGGCCTCGACCGTGGCGACCTCGGACCGCCCGGGTCGCTCACCCGCTCCGCTGAGGTCACGGGCGAAGCCGACCAGGCTCTGACGTCCGTCACGCACTCGCTGGGCCAGCACGAGGTGTTCCCGGACCGTGAGCTCGGTGAAGAGCTCCATCCGTTGGAACGTCCGGGACAGACCGAGGCGGGCCCGGGCCTGGGGGCTGCGGCGCGTGACGTCGGTGCCGCGCAACGTCACCGAGCCGCTCCGGGGTCGGACGAGTCCGGAGAGGACTCCGAAGAGGGTGGTCTTCCCGGCGCCGTTCGGGCCGACGAGCCCGATCGTCCGGCCCTCGGGGACCGTGAGGGCCACGTCGTCGAGCGCGACCACTCCGCTGAAGTGGACGGTGATCCCGGTGGCGGCGAGCAGCGGGGTGGTCATCGGCCCACTCCGGCGTCGAGGGCGAGGGCGTCCTCCTCGCGGCGCTCCTGGTCCTGGAACCGGCGGAGGCGCTGCCGGTCGACCAGGTCCTGGATGACGCCGCGGGGCTCGCGGGCCAGCCCGATGGCTCCGAGTCCGAACAGCACGGTCGGCACCTCGTGGACGGTGGCGTTCGAGAGGGACCACGTGACGGTCCAGGCCGCGGCTGCGACCGTTGCGAGGCCCACGGCGACGGTGACCGGCAGGGTGGTGGTCGGAGCGCCACCGCGGCGGTGCAGGCGGACGGCCACACCGACTCCGACGGCGAGGACGACGAGCACGAGGATGATGTGCACCGCCGTGGCGTCACTGGTGCGGTCCCACATCAGGACCGACAGTCCACCCCCGACCACGGCGAGGCCCGCGAGGCCGGCCAGTCCGCCGGGGCGGCGGGCGGCACCGCTCAGGACGATGCGGGCACCGAACCCCCCGACCGCCAGGAGGAGGCTGAGGACGAGGATCGCCGCGATCTTGAACGGAGCGACCGCGAAGAGGATCCCGGCGAGGAGCGCGCCGGTGACCGAACGGATCCCCCAGGTCACGATGATGGCCAGCCAGACCACCCCGACCAGCACGTCGAACGAACGGGGGGTGACCGTGCCGATGGTCGAGCCGAGCAGCGCACCGCCGAGTCCGGCGACGAACGCGCTCACGGCGAAGAGGACCAGCTTGGCCCGTACCACGCTGATCCCGGTCGTCGACGCCGCCGCCTCGCTCGACCGCAGGGCTGCGAACACCAGACCGGCCGTGGCCCGCCGGAGGTTGACGATGAGCAGGGCGCAGACGAGGAAGACCGCGGTGACGACGACGTACATCTCCGTCCGGCCGTCGAGCGAGATCCCGAAGGGGCGCGGCAGGAGGCGTCCGGCTCCGAAGTTCTCGAACTCCACCCGCTTCCAGACGAACTCCTGCACGAGGAGCGCGAACCCGACGGTCAGGAGCGCGAGGTAGAGGTCCCCGATCCGGAGGCTGGGCAGGGCGACGAGGAGCCCGAACGGCACCGCGACGAGCGCCGCGAGCAGGATGGCGACCCAGACGGGAACGCCGAGGTGCCAGGAGTCGGCGACGTCGGTGAAGCGGGCGGCGGCGAACGCCCCGATCCCGGCGAAGGTCACCTGGGCCAGCGAGATGATCCCGCCCTCGCCGGCGACCAAGGTGTAGCTGAGGTACACGATGCCGAGCGCCACGCCCACGGTGAAGATGTTGAGCCAGTACGAGTCGAACACGGCCGGCACGACGGCCAGGACCGCGACGAGCACGATCGGTCCGGCCGCCCGGCGCCAGCCGTGGCTCGGGGGGAGGGCCGGGACCTCGCCGTGGCCGCCACCCGCGGCCCGTGCATCACGGGTGAACGCCTCGCGGCGCAGCCCCCCGGAGCGCAGTCCGTAGACGACGAGGAAGACGACCATGACGAGGAACGGGATGCTGGCCGACATCCCGACCGAGAAGAAGCCGGTCTCGGGCTGGAACTTGACCCAGACCTGCTGGAGGATCCCGACGGCGACGGCCCCGACGAACGCCAGGGGCAGGCTCGACATGCGGCCGATCACGACCGCCACGAACGAGCCGACCAGCAACAGGGTGAAGGCGAACTCCTGGAGCCCGACGAGCGGGGCGAACAGGACCCCGGCCAGTCCGGCCAGCATGGTTCCGGCCATCCAGGCGCCGGCCGTGACCCGCTCGGTGTCGATGCCGTGGATGGCGGCGTTGCGGGGGTGGTCGACCGCAGCCCGCGTCGCGAGACCCACCGGGGTGAGGCGCAGGACGAGGGTCGCGCCGACGGCGATCACGACGGCACTGACGATGACCGCGAACTGGTTGGAGTTGACCCAGGTGCCGAACACACGCAGGAACTGCGGGTCGGGCGGGTTGTGCACCAGGCCGTCGGGCTGGAAGATCTCCTTCTCGACGAGGAACGGGAACACGATCTTCACGAGTGCCGGCAGGGCGACCCAGAGCCCGACGGTCGAGACGAGTCGGACGGTCGGGGTCGCGTCGGTGAGACGGCGGAAGAGCACCTGGTTGAGGACCAGGCCGAGCAGGGGTGCGAACACCAGGATCGCCAGCGGCGCCGCGACCGGGATGGGCAGGCGCGGACCGTGGGAGTACTGGTGGAGCCAGTAGTAGACGACCGCGACGGTCCAGGCCACGACCCCGTGGGCGAAGTTGAACACCCGCGACGACGTGTAGGTCAGGACCAGCCCGAGGGCCGAGATGGCGTAGACGCAGCCGGTGACGAGCCCGGCGATGATGTACGGGGTCACCCGTGCGGCTATCCGGCCGTGGTGGTCGGGGGCGTCGTCGCCGGGACGACCAGCTTGTCGTTCGTGACGAAGTCGCCGCAGACGCGCTCACCGCCGAAGGCCGGCACGAACTTCCCGCCCACGACCTGGACGTAGTAGGCGCAGGCGAAGGGCTTGTTGAAGACCTCCTGGAAGTCGATCGGGTCGAAGAACCCGTCGGCGGTGTAGCCGTCGACCAGGCGGAGGTTGTTGACGAAGCCCTTCCACGTGGGGCAGTCGACCCCGGCGGCCTTGATGCCCTCGATGAACGTGTTGGCGGTGAGCCACCCCACCGCCGACGACTGGTTCACGGTGGCGTCGGAGCGGTACTTGGCCATGGCGGCCTTGAAGGCCGCGATGCCCTTGGGCTCGGGAGTGGTCTCGAGCGGCTTGAACTCGATGCCCAGGTAGGCGCCGTCGAAGGCGGGCAGCGCCGCGACCCGGGGGTCGTAGCCGGCCGAGAGCAGGATCTTCTGGATCGGGGCGCCCGCCTGCTTGAGGGCGTTGACGAGCGAGATGTTGTCGGTGGTGGCGAGGGCCGTGTAGAGCGTGTCGGCGCCCGACTGCTTGATCTGCTGGGCGTAGGAGCCCCATTCGGTGTTCCCGACGGGGACGTCGGTCGTCTTGTAGGCGACCTCGAGACCGAGGTCCTTGCCGAAGCGCTTGATCGAGTCGTTCACCTGCTCGATGAAGACCGCGCTGTTCCCGGTGTTGGAGGCGATGAGCGCGACCTTCTTCGCTCCCGCCTTCGACATCGAGGCGGCGTTGCGCGACGTGTAGTTCGTCTTGAGGTCGGCGGCATTTGCGTTCTGGAATCCGAAGTAGTTCGGGTACTTGCCGAAGATGTCGAGGCCCAGCTGCCAGCCCACGACCGGGATCCCCTTGGCGTTGAGGTAGGGCGCGCTGGCGGCGCCGGCCCCCGACTGGGTCAGGATCGCGTAGACCTTCTCCTGCTCGACCAGGTTCTGGGCGCTGGAGAGGTTCTGGGCGGTGTCGCCCTTGTCGTCGAGCGAGACGAGCGTCAGTTTGCGCGCGCCGAGTTCCTTGGCGTCGTTGGCGGCCGCGAACCGCGCTTGGATGCCCTCGACGATGTTGGGGAAGAAGCCCGATCCCGAGTTGGGACCGGTGAGGGGGGTGATGGCGCCGACCTTGATCTCGTCGGCGGTCACGCCCGGGATCGCCGGGCACTTCTTCGGCTCCGGCACCTCCTTGACGTTCTTGACCTTGGGATCGACCTTGGCGGCCGCCGCCGGCAGGACGCCCACGGTCATCGTCGCGAGCGCGACCGCGCCGACCGCTGCCACCATCCGGAAACCGTTGCGGACGTTCATGATCCCCCCCAGGGTCGATCCGGCGTGACCGCCGGTCGGGACGTTGTCTAGTGGACCGTCGACGGCCGTGCAAGGGTTTGCAGCCGGACCGATCCGGGCTCAGGCCCCGGCGAGCCGCTCGGCCAGCAGGGTCCGCTGCACCTGGCCGGTGGCGGCGGTGCGCGGGAGCGCAGCCACGAGCTCGAGGCGGCGGGGCTGCATCGGTGCGGGCAGTCGCCCGGCGCAGTGACTCCGGAGGGTGGCGAGAGTCGGCGCGGGGCGGCCGGGGCGGGCGACGACCACTGCGCACACGACCTCGCCCCAGTCGACGTCCGGCAGTCCGACGACGGCGACCTCGGCGACGTCGGGATGGTCGGCGAGCACCGCCTCGACCGCGACCGGCGCGACCGTCTCGCCGCCGGTCCGGATGACGTCGCGCCGGCGCCCGGTGATCGACAGGTAGCCCTCGTCGTCGAGCTCGCCGAGGTCGCCGGTGTGGTACCAGCCGTCGCGCAGGGCGGCGGCCGTGGCGTCGGGCTGGTCGAGGTAGCCGTCCATGAGGCAGTCGCTCCGGACGCACACCTCGCCGTCGTCGGTGATCCGCAGGTCGACCCCCGGCGGGGCGATGCCGACCGATCCGGGCTTGCGGTCGAGATCGACGTGGGGGAGGAGCGCACCCGGGCCGGCCTCGGTCGACCCGTAGTAGATGCGGGTCACCGTGTCGGGGAGGGCGGCCCGGATGGCGGCGACCAGCTCGGGCGGGGTGGCCGACGTGCCGGTGTCGGCCTGTCGGAGCGAACGCAGGTCGTGGTGGTGGGTGCCGTGGTCGAGCAGGCGGCGCCACACGGCCGGGATGCAGTAGAGCCGGGACGCGCGGTGCCGTTCGGCGGTCGCCAGAACGGTCGCGGCGTCGGCCGTGCCGGTGTAGTGCACGCTGCCGCGGGCGTGGAAGGCGTGCATGGCCATCGACCAGCCCGCCATGTGCGACAGCGGGAAGGTGCACACGGTGGACGCCCCGGGCTCGACGGCCGGGTTCACCTGGTTGCGCAGCACGTTCGCCCGGTGGGAGACCACGACCCCCTTGGGTGCCCCGGTGCTCCCACTCGTGAAGAACAGGGTGTGGGGATCGGTCTCGACGAGGGCGGGCTCGTCGGCGGACCCGGCCGGTGAGGCGTCGGACCGACGCTCGAGGTCGAGACGGTCGACCACCGGGTGACCGAAGGTCCTGGCGGCGTCGGCCAGGGCGGGGTCGGCGACCACGAGCCGGGGCCGGGCGACGGCTGCGGTCTCGCCGGCCCGGTCGCCGGGGAGCCGGCCGTCGAGGGGGGCGAACACGGCCCCGATCCGTCCGACGGCGACGAAGAGGGGGAGGGCGGCGAGACCGGTGTCCCCCCACCAGACGACCCGGTCGCCGTGCCCGACGCCGAGGGCCCGCAGGGCGAGTCCCAGGCGGTCGGCGCGTCCGTCGAGCTCCGCGTAGGTGAGCACCTCGTCGCCGAGGGTGGCGGCCGTGGCCCGGGGCAGGGTGCGTGCGGCCCGGCGGACGGCGGTCGGCACGAGGAGGGCCACGGGCGGAGCGTACGACGCCCACGACCGTCACCCCGGCGGACCTTTGTCGTGAATGATTGTCAACTACCAGCCATTGGTGATACGATCTCCCCATGACCGACGTCGAGGCCATCGCAGAACGGCTCCGGGCCCGGGGGCTGCGGGTCACCCCGCAGCGCCAGGTGGTGTTCGGACTGCTCGACGGCAACCAGGAGCACCCGACGGTCGAGGCCCTCTTCGGTGCCGCCCGCGAGGCCCTGCCGACCATCTCCCTCAAGACCGTGTACCAGACCGTCCACGAGCTCGAGGACCTCGGCGAGGTCCGCCTGCTCGACGTCGGCACCGGCGCCGTGCGGGTCGACCCCAACGTCGAGCACCCGCACCACCACCTGATCTGCACGGAATGCGGAAGCGTCCGTGACGTGTTGGTGGACGTCGGCGACCTGCACCTCGCCGAGCGTGACCGACAGGGTTTCGTCGTCCGCGACGTCCAGGTCCTGTTCCGGGGGGAGTGCGCCATGTGCGTCCCGGCCCCGGGCCACTGATCCCGATCCCAGCAACCAACGACCACAGAAGGAGCACAGCACATGCCCGCACTGAAGGGGACCCAGACCGAGGCCAACCTCAAGGAGGCCTTCGCCGGCGAGAGCCAGGCCAACCGGCGCTACCTCTACTTCGCCCAGAAGGCCGACGTCGAGGGCTACCCCGACGTGGCGGCGCTGTTCCGCTCGGTCGCCGAGGGTGAGACCGG
>JAFMJM010000231.1 GCA_017853455.1 Acidimicrobiia bacterium
GACGAGGCCGCCGTCGACGGCGCGATCGCCGCCATCGACGGGCCGGTCGACGTGCTGTTCAACAACGCGGGCATCGCCGCCACGCAGTCGCCCCGCAAGGTCCTGGCGGTCAACTACCTGGCGCTGCGCCGCCTCTCCGAGGGCCTGCTCGACCGGATCCCCGCCGGCGGCGCGATCGTCAACACCGCGTCGATCGCCGGGGTGGCGTGGCCCGAGCACCTCGCCGCCATCCAGGAGCTCATCGCGATCCCCGGTTGGGACGCCGCGCTCGACTGGGTCGACGCCAACCTCGGGGCCAACGGTGGTGACCAGTACGCGTTCTCCAAGGAGGTCGTGCGGGTCTGGGGCATGACCCACTCCCGGGCCACCATGGCGCGCGGCGTGCGCACCAACAGCGTGTGCCCGGCGCCGATCGACACGCCCCTGCTCGAGGACTTCAAGGCCACCATCGGGGAGAAGATCCTCGACTGGACGGTCGACCAGTCGACCGGGTCGTTGGTGACCCCCCGGGAGGTGGCGATGCCGCTGGCCTTCCTCGGGAGTGCTGCCGCCGCCTACGTCAACGGCCACGACCTCATCCTCGACGGTGGGTTCAACGCCGCGATGGCGATGGGTCAGATCGACTTCTCGGGCCTCAAGGGCTGATCGCCGGTCGGCGTCCACCGAGCGTTCACCCGGCGGTCGGCTGCTCCGCCGCTCAGCCGCGGGGCCACTCCGCCGGGCGCTTCTCGAGGAAGGCCCGCATGCCCTCGACCATCTCGGGGGCCCCGATCGAGCGCAGGAACATCTGCGTGTCGTGGACCGGGAGGGCGCGGTTGAGGTCGCGCTTGACGAGCGCCCGCGCCGCCGGGCCGGTCTGCCCGATCGCCGCCAGCGCGTCGGCCACCGCCCGGTCGAGGTCGTCGTGGGGCACCACCTTCCCCACGAGGCCCATCGTGAGTGCGGCGGCGGCGTCGAACTCCTCGGCGGTGAAGAAGAGGTAGCGCGCCCGCTGCAGGCCGACCACCTGGGCGAGGCGGGCCGACATGTGCGGATCGGGGATGCCGCGCAGCAGCTCGGGCACCCGGAAGCGGGCCCGGTCGGAGGCGATCACGACGTCGCAGTGCAGGATCAGGTCCATCCCGCCCGCCACGCACAGCCCGTTGACCGCCGCCACCCAGATCTTGGAGCAGCGCTCGATGTGGCGGAACGGGAAGTGGTCGGTGGGGTCCCACTCGGTGGCGAGAGCCTCGGTGTCTTCGGCGTTGCCACCCATGTCGCCGCCGGCGCCGAACCAGGCGTCGGTGCCGGTGAGGAGCACGGCGTCGAGCTCGGGTTGCCCGTCGGCCCAGATCGCGGCCCGCTTGATGGCGCGGTACATGTCCTGGGTGAACGCGTTGCGACGCTCGGTGCGGTCGACCCGCAACGACAGCACCCGGCCTCGGACCTCGACCGCGATGTGGCGGGTCCCGAGGTCGGGGGTGGCGACGACCGGGTCGGCGGCGCCGGTGCTCACGCCAGGCCGTAGAGCCGGGCGGCGTTGTCCCAGAGGACGTCACGCACGACCGGCTCGGGAACGTCGGCGAACACCCGGGTCGCGTAGTCGCGGGGCCGCTGGGCCGGCGTGCGCGGTCCGGGGTGCTGACAGGTGGGGTGCGGGTAGTCGGTCTCGAAGAGGATGTTCTTCGGGAAGCGGGCAATGGCGTCGTGGGCGGCGGCCTCCTCGAACCAGAAGCAACCGTGGATCTGACGCTCGAAGTACTCGGAGGGGAGCAGGTCGTACTCGGGGTGCTCGTCGCGCACGCCGCCGTTGCGCCACTGCCAGTCGAAGGTCTCGAGCACACCGGGCAGCCAGCCGACGCCCGACTCGACCGACACGAACTGCAGGGTGGGGAAGCGGTGGCAGATGCCGCCGAAGACGAGGTCGGCGACGCAGCGGATGTTGTCGAGGAGGATCAGCGACGACGCCTTGGCGAAGTTCGTCATCCAGCCCATGCCGGCGGTGTCGTCGAACTGGGTGCCCATGTTGCCGCCGCCGACGTGGAAGTTGACCGGGATGCCGGCCTCCTGGGCGGCGGCCCAGATCGGGTCCCAGTGGGAGTGGGCGAGCGGCGGCATGCCGTAGTCCTGCGGCTGGTTGCAGAAGTTGATCGCCCGGTGGCCGTTGCCGACGCAGCGCTGGAGCTCGGCCACGGCGAGGTCGACGTCCCAGAACGGCAGCGCGGTGATGGCGAGCAGGCGGTCGGGAGCGACGCTGCACCAGTCGGTGAGGAAGTCGTTGTAGGCCTGCACGCAGGCGATCATGAGCTCGCGGTCGCCGAGGCGCAGGAAGTACCCGTTGCCGAAGCCCCCGACGTTGGGGTACAGCACCTGGGCGTCGATACCCTCGGCGTCGAGGAACGCCAACCGCGCCACCGGGTCGTACATGGCGGGCGCGATGTCGTCGAACGTCTCGGGGATCGACACCGGCATGACCCCGTCGTGGCCGGCCATCGAGTAGTAGCCCGGGCAGCCGATGCGGTTGCCGCCGGCCATCCAGACGTCACGACCGTCGATGCGCTCGATGTGGGGGACGTCGTCGTGCCGCGCCTTGGGGAACCGGGCCGTCCAGACGTCGGGCGGCTCGGTGAGGTGGGAGTCGACGTCGATCACCCGGTACCGGTCGAACAGGTCGGTGGCCACGGTGCCTCCTCGGCTCGCGGGTACTGACGGTGTGGGTCAGGCGGTGACGGTGCCGGTGAGGGAGCCGTCGGCGCGCCACGCCTCGAGCACGGCGGCCCAGTCCTGGACGGCCCCGACGAAGATCACGCCGCGGGCGGCGGCCTCGTCGGGCTCGGTCTGCTCGCCGTTGTAGTACGACGGCGTGCACAGCGCCGAGTAGTCGGCGAAGCGGCCCAGACGCCCGTACAGGGTCATCAGCCACTCCTCCTCGGCCTCGGGCGCCGCCTCGATCGACGCGATGCCCCGCTCCTCGCACGTCTCGACCAGCCAGGCGATGTGGCGCGCCGACTCGCGCAGGAAGTGGACGTAGTTGGTGCCGAACGACCCCTGGATGGTGCTCATCATGAACCAGTTCGGGAAGTCGCCGGCGAACACGCCGTGCAGCGTGCGCGGACCCATCTTCCACTTCTCGCTCAGGCGCACCCCGCCCCGACCCTGGGCGTCGAAGCCGATCTGCTTGTGGTAGTCGGCGACGGCGTTGTCGTAGCCCGAGGCGATGACGATGAGGTCGACGGGGTACTCGACGCCGTTGGCCACGACGCCGGCGGCGGTGATCCGCTCGACGCCCTTGCCGTCGGTGTCGATCAGGTGGACGTTGTCCCGGTTGAACGCCGGCAGGTACTCGTCGTGGAAGCACACCCGCTTGCAGGTCTTGCCGTACCAGGGCTTGAGCTTCTCGGCGGTCTCGGGGTCCTCGACGATGGCGTCGACCCGGTCACGCAGGTCCTGCATCGTGCGGAAGTCGGAGAGCTCGAGCGCCGCGATCTCCTCGGGGGTGCCGTCGGCGGCGGTGTTCTCCCACATCACCTCGGTCCAGCCGTCGCCGACGAGGTCGACCTCGGGCTTGGCGCCGGTCACGGCGGCGGTGAAGTTGACGATCCGCTCCCACTGCCACCCGGGCTTCTGGCTCTTGAACCAGGCCTCGTCGGTCGGCTGCTGGCCGCGCACGCCCACCGGCGACGGCGTCCGCTGGAAGACGTAGAGCTCCTTGGCGGCCTCGGCGAGGCGGGGCACCGCCTGGACGGCGGTCGCACCCGTGCCGATGATGGCGACCCGCTGGTCGGCCAGCTTCGTCAGCGGCTCGGTGTTGGAGCCGCCGGTGTAGGAGTAGTCCCAGCGCCCGGCGTGGAAGGCCCGGCCCTGGAAGTCGGTGATCCCGGGGATGCCGGGGAGCTTGGCCTTGGAGAGGATGCCGCCGGCGGTGATGAGGAAGCGGGCGGAGAGGGAGTCGCCCCGATCGGTGGTGATCCGCCACCGGTCGGCGCCCTCGTCCCAGACGGCGTCGGTGATGGCGGTCTGGAACAGCGCCCGGTCGTAGAGGTCCCACTTCCGGCCGATGAGCTGGCAGTACTCGAAGATCTCCTGGGCCGGGGCGTACCGCATCGTCGGCATGAAGCCGGTCTCCTCGAGGAGCGGCAGGTAGGTGTACGACTCGACGTCGCACATGCAGCCCGGGTA
>JAFMJM010000232.1 GCA_017853455.1 Acidimicrobiia bacterium
ATCACCCAAACAACGGGGTGGGCCGGGTCGGGTGGGGGATCAGCCGGCGTTCGCGTCGGCGTCGGCGGCGCGACGGCGGGCGCTGAGGTCGGCCTGGCGGTCCTTGTACTCCGCGATGGCGGCCCGGTGGTCGACGATCGGCTCGGGGTAGTCGAGCAGCGCCCGCTCGAGCGGGGGCAGGTTCCACGGCTCGTGGACCGCGCCGCCCGCCACCGACGCCAGCTCGGGGACGTAGCGGCGCACGTAGTCGCCGTCGGGGTCGAAGCGCTGGCCCTGGACGGTCGGGTTGAAGATCCGGTGCGGGTTGGTGTCGGTGCCGGTGCCGGCCGTCCACTGCCAGTTGAGGTTGTTGTTGGCGATCTCACCGTCGACCAGCCAGTCGAGGAACCAGCGGGCGCCGAGGCGCCAGTCGAGGTACAGGTCCTTCGTGAGGAACGAGGCCGTGATCATGCGGGCCCGGTTGTGCACGAACCCCTCCTGGCGGAGTTGACGCATGGCGGCGTCGACCACCGGGTAGCCGGTGAGCCCCGCCGTCCAGGCGGCGAACGCTGCGGGGTCGTCGTTCCAGTCGTCGCCGCGGGTGCGGTAGTCGGCCCAGGCGGCCCGGGGACGCGCCACGAGGCACTGGGCGTAGAAGTCGCGCCAGCACAGCTGGCGCACGAACGGCTCGGCCCCGGGTCGCCCGGCGACGGTGTGGAGCACGTCGAGGGGGGACAGGCACCCGAAGCGCAGGTACGGGGCGATCCGCGACGTGGCGTCGCCGGGGAGGTCGTCGTGCCGGTCGCCGTACCCGGCGAGGCGCTCGCGGACGAAGGCCGTCAGTGCGGCCCGACCGGCGGTCTCGCCCCCGGGGGCGACCGCGGGGGAGCGGTCGCCGGCGACGAGGTCGGCGAGGCGGGGGAGGTCGATCCCGACCTCAGCGTCCGGGACGGCGATGGCCGCCGGCACCCCGAGGAGCGACCGGCGGGGGGTGGCCTGCCAGCGGTTGTGGTACGGGGTGAAGACCTGGAAGTGGTCCTTGCCGTTGGGTGTGACGGCCAGCGGCTCGACGACGTTGACACCCGGGTGCACCTCGACCGTGACCCCGGCGGCCGCGCGCAGCGCCTCGATCCGGCGGCGGGCGAACGGCGACACGTCGTCGGAGACGTGGACGGACCGGGCACCGACCGCCGCTGCCGCCGCCGCCACCTCGGCGACCCAGTCGCCCCGGCGCACCACCAAGCGGCCACCCAGCCCGACCAACGATTCGTGCAGGTCGGTCAGCGACTCCAGGAGGAACCCGGTGCGGTTCGGCCGGTTGAAGGGCCCGGCCAGGATCCCGTCGTCGAAGACGAACAGTGGGACGACGGCGTCCGCCCGAGCCGCGGCGCTCAGCGCCGGATGGTCGTGGACCCGCAGGTCTCGCGTGAAGACGACGACGGCGGTGTCCATCTCTCCCTCAACCGGGAGTGGTTCGGTCCGATTCCCGGTCGAGCAGGGTCCAGGCCCGTCCGGCCACCCGGGCCAGCATGAGCAGCTGGGCCCGCTCCCGCCGTCGGAACACGTGGCCCTCCCGGCCGACCAGCAGCCAGGCGTCGTGGTCGGGGAGGGCGGCGACCGCGAGGTCCGCCGGACCGGCGACGCCGTCGGCCACGAGCGGCGAGGCGGCGGTCCCGGCGGCGAGGGCGACGAGCATCCGGTCGTCGGGCACCGCGTCGCCGGCCCACGAGACCACCCGGTCACCGACGAGCAGCGCGGCCCAGTCGGCGACGAACTCCCGGCCCAGGTGGGCGGGCAGGGTGTGCTGGAGGTCGGCGACCGTGGCGCACTCGGTCAGGACGGCAGCCGACTCCAGGGCGTCGAGGCGGGGGTCCGGGAAGGTCCCGACCCGGCGGACCTCCTCGACGGAGGCGCCGTCGACCTCCTCGACCTCGCGCACGAGCAGATCGAGGCGACCGGCGTCGGCCAGCACCACGGCGAACTCGTCGACGGCGACGTCGGTCCCGCGCTCCACGACGTCGACCCCGACGATGTCGCCGCCCACCGCGCCGATCCGGGCGGCGACGAGCCCGAGGGCACCGGGACGGTCCGGCAGCCACACCCGGACCAGGACGTTGCAGGGGCTCTCGGCGCCGGTCATGGGGCGAGGCTACGGAGCGGGCGTTGCGGGCGTGTGAACCCGGTGTTGCGTCCGTGGTCCACTCGGGACGCGGCCAGCGGTCGGGCCGTCCCTACACTCGGTCGGGTGAGCGAGCGGATCGGCGTCCTCGGGGGCACCTTCGACCCCGTCCACAACGGGCACCTGGTGGTGGCGGCCGAGGTGCGCCACGCCCTCGGGCTCGACCGGGTCCTGATGCTGGTGGCCGGCGATCCCTGGCAGAAGCGGGGGCGGGTGGTGGCGTCGGCCGCCGACCGGCTGGCCCTCGTGGCGACGGCGGTGGCCGACGTGGAGGGGCTCGAGCCGAGCGCGGTCGAGGTCGAGCGCGAGGGGCCCACCGTGACCGCCGACTCGCTCGAGGCGCTCTCGGCCCCGGGGCGGGAGCTGCTGCTGATCCTCGGTGCCGACGCGGTCGCCAACATGGGCACCTGGCGTCGGCTCGACGACACCCGCGGTCTGGCGACCATCGTGGTCGTCGAGCGGGCCGGCGACCTCGACGTCGATCCGCCGGGCGACGGCTGGCGGGTCCACCACGTGCGGGTGCCCCGGATCGACGTCTCGAGCACCGAGTGCCGTGAGCGGCTGACGACCGGTCGACCGGTCGACGGGCTGGTGCCCGAGTCGGTCATCGCCGAGATCCGTCGGCGTGGCCTCTATGCTCCGCCCCGATGACCCGGACCCCGCGAACGCCGTTCGTGCGTCGCGTGAGCGACCGGCACCTCCCGTGAGCGGCGACCCGACGGCCCTCGACCGGGCCCGGGCGGCGGCCGAGGCCGCCCTCGACAAGAAGGGCACCGACGTGGCGGTGCTCGAGGTCGGCGACGTGCTCGCCATCATCGAGTGCTTCGTGCTGGTGTCGGCCACGAACGTCCGGCAGGTCCGCACGATCGTCGAGGCGGTCGAGGAGGCGGTGTACGCGTCCGACGGCGGCAAGCCCACCTCGATCGAGGGTCGGACCGACGCCTCGTGGGTGCTGATGGACTACGGCGACGTGGTCGTGCACGTCTTCCTCGAGGAGACCCGAGCCTTCTACGACCTCGACCGCCTCTGGGCCGACGTCCCGCGGACCGAGTTCGCGTCGGATCAGCCCACGTAGGGACGCATCGGCACGCCCCGGGCGATCAGGGCGTCCTTGAGCTCGCGGACCCCGAGGTTGCGCTCGAGGCGGGGCGAGTAGAGGATCGACGAGATGATCGCGGCCTGGGCCCCGCCGGCGGTCAGGCCGTCGGCGATGTGCTCGACCGTGCCCGCCCCGCCCGAGGCGATCACCGGCACGTTGACGGCGTCGGCGACGGCCCGGGTGACGTCGAGGTCGTAGCCCGACGCCGTGCCGTCGCGGTCGATCGAGTTCACGACGATCTCGCCGGCGCCCAACTGCTCGCCCCGCTTGACCCACTCGATCGCGTCGAGCCCCGTGGCCAGGCGTGCGCCGTCGATGAACACCTCGTAGCCCGACGGGAACTCGCGCGACACGCCGACGTGCTTCACCTGGGTGGAGAGGACGACGCACTGACGACCGAACGCCTCGGCGCCCTGGCGGATGATGTCGGGGTCGCGCACCGCCATCGAGTCGATGCTGATCTTCTCGGCGCCGGCCTTCAGGACCTCGTACATGTCGTCGAGGGTGCGGATGCCGCCCCCCACGGTGAACGGGACGAACACGTGGTGGGCGACGGCGCGCACGGTGTCGAGGTCGATCTTGCGCTTCTCGGCCGAGGCCTTGATGTCGTAGAAGACGATCTCGTCGATCTGGTCGTCGTAGAGGGTGGCGGCGAGGTCGGCGGCGGGGGCGACGTCGATGTTGTCCTGGAACTGCTGGGCCTTGGTGACCCGGCCGTCGACGACGTCGAAGCAGGCGATGAGGCGCTTGGTCAGCACGATCCGTCCCAGATGGCGAACCGCCGGAGCAGCTCGAGCCCGACCGGCCCGCTCTTCTCGGCGTGGAACTGGGTCGCCACGATGTTGCCCCGGGCGACGACCGAGCAGAACTCGTGGCCGTACTCGGTGACCCCGAGGGCGT